>CAYIRV010000214.1:0-3409 GCA_964365865.1 uncultured Thermodesulfobacteriota bacterium
GTCAAAAGTGGGCTTGACGATGCTATCAGGAACGCTAAAGCATTAGAAATATTCCATCAAACCAGCGGCACAGACAACCCGTCAACAAAGGTTCATGAACTGGTTGAGTATCTGCAGAATTTAAAAAATACATAGTCCCTATGTGTCTCATAGGGGTGCATTGCAAGGGTAAATTATGGCAAAAGACCTCATTTTTGAAATAGGGTGCGAGGAGGTTCCGGCCTCCTTCCTGCCCAGGGCGCTCAAGCTCCTTGATTCAGCCCTCAGGGAAAACCTGAACCACGCCCGGCTCGGATTCAAGGACATAAAGGCATTGGGAACGCCCCGTAGGCTCGCGCTAATCGCAGAGGGGGTTCAGGAAAGGCAGGAGGATGTGGTGCGCGAGATCAAAGGCCCGCAGAAAAAGGCGGCTTATGGCCCTGACGGAAGGGCTACACCGGCGCTCGAAGGATTTATGAGGTCTCAGGGCATAAAAGAGAAGGACATAAAGATTATCCAGACCGAAAAAGGCGAATATGTCCATGCGACAAAAAAGATAAAGGGAGAGAATGCCTTAAAAGTCCTTCCTGATGTGCTCGTAAAGACGATTTCAGCCGAGCTTTTCCCCAAGTCAATGCGCTGGGGCGCGCATGACATTACATTTGCAAGGCCCATTCACTGGCTCCTCGCTCTTTACGGAGGCAGGCTAATCGGGTTTTCATACGGCCATATTAAAAGCTCTTCAACCACGCGCGGCCATAGGTTCATGACGGATAAAAAGGCCACGCTATTCAAGCCGGACAGCGTTTCGTCTTACTTGAACGGCCTTAAAGACCGTAAGGTGATGCTCGACCCCGAAGAGAGGAAAAGGGTCATAGAAAAAGGCCTCGAAAGCAACGCAAAAGAGGTCTCAGGCAGGGTCTTAAGAGACGACGGCCTCGTGGAGGAGGTCGCTTTCCTCGTTGAATGGCCGATTGTTGTCAGGGGCGCGTTTGACAGGGAGTTTTTGAGCCTTCCCAGCCATGTTGTCATAAACGCCATGCGCGAGCACCAGAGGTATTTCTCCGTGGCCGATGAAAAAGGGGCGCTCCTCCCGTATTTCCTGACCGTGGCCAATACCGATGCTAAAGATATGGATGTGGTAAGAAAGGGCAATGAGCGCGTGCTCATGGCAAGGCTCAATGACGCGAAGTTCTACTTTGAAAAGGACATAAAGACGCCACTTGAGGACATGGCCCAAAGGCTAAAGGGCGTGGTCTTCCAATCAAAGCTCGGCACATCATTTGAAAAGGTGGAGAGGTTTACAAGACTCGCGGTTTTTATAGGGAGCGAATTGAAATATTGCGACGGTCTCGATGCGCTGGACAAAGTAGAGGGGTTTTTCACGGATGTTCCGCAAAACTATCCAAAAGGCACTGCCCAATATAACAAACGAATCATCGCAAGGGCTTCGCTCCTTTGCAAGGCTGACCTCACTTCAGGCATGGTCCTCGAATTTCCCAAGCTTCAGGGCATAATGGGGAGCGTATATGCTGAAAGGCACGGCGAATCCCCAGAGGTCGCTCAGGCCATATACGAGCACTACCTTCCAATATCATCAGGCAGCGCGCTCCCTGCGTCATTGCCCGGGGCCATAATAAGCATAGCAGACAAGCTCGACACCATCGCAGGCTGTTTTTCAGTGGGGCTTATACCTTCGGGCGCGCAGGACCCGTATGCGCTCAGGAGACAGGCCCTCGGCATAATAGAAATCATGCTCGACAAGGTTTTTTCCGTGCCGCTCGACATGCTCGTTGATATATCCCTTGACCTTCTCGCAACAAAACTATCAAGGGACAGGGCAAAGGTCAAGGAAGATGTCCTTGAGTTTTTCAAGGAAAGGCTGAGGCACAAGCTCCTCGGCCAGAACATGAGCTTTGACTCCATTGACGCTGTGCTTTCAACCGGGTGGTTCTCCCTGCCTGACGCGATAAAGAGGATATATGCCATAGAGGAGTTCAAGAGGCATCCAGCGTGCCCTGCGCTCGTTACGGCGTTTAAGCGCGTGTCCAACATACTCAAGGGAATTGCGCCCGGAGTTGAACGGCCTGATGAAAGATTATTCAAAGACAAAGAGGAGGCCGCGCTTCTAAGGGCAAGCTCCGGCGCGGCCCCGAAAATCGCGGGCTTTTTGGAAAAGGGCGACTACAAAAGCGCGTTCGAAACGCTGGCCTCCATAAAAGACGAAATAGATTCTTTCTTCGACCATGTTCTCGTAATGGCCGAGGACGAAAAACTACGGACAAACAGGCTGAGGCTCCTTAACTCAGTAAGAGGCCTTTATATAAAGATGGCCGACATTTCGAGGCTTACGGTAGGGCAGGGTTAAAGGCTCCCTTCCTTATCCTCCCCCTTAAATAAGGGGGGTTAGTCTTGCGGAAATCTCATAACTCCCCCATACCCCGCTTTTTCCGGCCATACGCCCGCATGTGCCGGGAGCCGGACTTGCCTTGTATTCCCGCCACTTATGAGCATTGCGCATGGCATCGTTTCTTTCGAGGTCTAACGGGCCATGTCTTCTTGACGGATTCCGCAGAGGTATGGTATCCTTACTGTAAGGAGGTAAGAAAACAATGCTTGCTAAAAAGACTTCAAAAAACCAGTTGACGCTGCCGAAAAAGATCGCCGGTGTTTTTGAGGGCGTTGACTACTTCGATGTCGCCGTGAAGGACAATGTAATCATACTTAAGCCGGTAAAGATAACCCCGGCTGAATCAACCCTTAAAGGCGTAAGGGATAAGGTCGAGGCGCTCGGTCTGAAGGACGAGGATATAAAAGAGGCGATACGCTGGGCAAGAAGGAAAAAATCCGCTTGAAAAACCGGCGGGTTGTCCTCGACACAAATGTGGTGGTATCCGCCCTTCTCTTCAGGGGAGAACTCTCACGTCTTCATGCACTCTGGAAAAGGAAGACGTTTACAATCGCCGCCTCCAGAGAGATTGTGGCCGAGTATCTCAGGGTTCTGGCATATCCCAAGTTCAATCTGACGGAAAAAGAAATCAGGAATCTAATTCAAGAGGAGTTGCTTCCTTATATAGAGCCTGTAATGGCCGCTGAGAAGCTAAAAGCCGTTTGTGCCGACCCGGACGACGATAAATTCCTTGCCTGCGCCGAAGCGGCGAAGGCAGATGTTATTGTCAGCGGAGATGAGCATCTTCTAAAGATGAAAAAATATAAAGGATGCCCGATTATGACGGCAAAGACGTTCTTAAGGAAGTCCAGATAGGTTGAAGAAAGACGCAAAGGCGTTTATTGAAAATGATGGTTCAAGGCGGTATCGTATTTCAGCGCCCCAAGACTTTTACGGGAGCAGGTTTGCAGCCTGCTCCCGTAAAAGTCGTATATGTCTAATACGAACGATTTGGGTTCAAGTTGCAAACTTGAACCCGCG
>CAYIRV010000215.1:0-3385 GCA_964365865.1 uncultured Thermodesulfobacteriota bacterium
TGGACGATGTGTCTGTCTTAAAGGACGATGTCGCAGTGCTTAAAGACGATGTCGCAGTGCTTAAAGATGATGTCGCAGTGCTTAAAGATGATATGGCGGTTCTGAAGGACGATGTGATAGTGCTGAAGGGCGATGTTTCTGTGTTGAAAAATGACATGTCCGGCGTAAAGTCAACGGTAAACGCATTGGCTGACGCGCTTCTTGAGACTTCAAAAGAAGTGAAGGAAATGAAGACCGGAGGTTAGGCATTCTATATAAAATAAGCGCAAGGCTCTGTATCCTGCCCCGCATATCGCAGCGAGCGGTGTTTTTATAACGCCGCCCACTGTCCATGCACCCACTTCTCTATGTCCTCGCCTTCTTTTCTTCAGGCATCTTAGCCGGTGAACGGCTCGGCCCTTCTTTTAATGCAATCTTACTGTTTTTATCCCTCTCCCTTGCCCTGAACCTTTTCCTCTACATAAGGAAAACGAGGTTCAGCGCCGTTGTTGCCTCTGTCCCGTTTTTCTTCCTCGGCATGCTCGTTATCCTGCCGCATGTCAATCCTGAAATAAGTCAGGGACACATCCTGAGTTACGCCCAAAGGCACGCGCTGTCTCAAGACAGCGGCATGGACGCGTGGCTGGATATTGAGGGCGTTGTCTATGAACGGCCTGAAAAGTCCAGCGAGAGGACCCGTTTTTTCATTGAAGTTGAAAAGGTCTATCAGCCTGATTCTGCGGACGAGGTTAATGGGAGGCTCTTGGCCTCTGTCCCCCAAGCGCCTTCTGCTGTCGGCAAAGGCGACAGGGTAAGGTTTTTATGCAGGCCCAAGGAGATAAACGACTTCGGCAACCCCGGGGAGTATGGATACAAAAAAAGGCTTTCAATGGAAGGCATATTCGCAAGCTGCTTTGTGAAGGACAAGAGGTTTTTCGTAAGGACAGGCGCGGGAAAAAGGGGCCTCATAGAAGGGCTGAGAGAGAATACCGGCGCGCTTATTGACTCGTCAGGCGCAGGGAACAAGGAGGCGCTCAAGGCCCTTATTATAGGCGGCCAGGGCGGCATAGACAAGACAACAACGGAGCCGTTCAGGAGGACAGGCACTGCCCACATACTCTCGATTTCAGGGCTGCATGTGGGGCTTGTGGCATGGGTTTCGTTCGCCTTTATGCTCTTTCTCCTCAAAAGGTCAACATGGCTCATGCTCTCGTTCGACATAAAAAAAATAGCCTTGGCCGCGTCCATCCTGCCTGTCATCATCTACGGCCTTATGGCGGGCCTTGAGGCCCCGGCCATGCGCTCGGTGCTCATGGCCGCGGCCTTTGCCTTCACCGTGCTTATCGGAAGGGGCCGGGCAGGGCTTAACGCCGTGGCGCTTGCCGGCCTTATAATACTCGTTTTTTCCCCGCAGGCGCTCTGGGACATTTCTCTTCAGCTTACATTCGCCGCGGTCTTTTCGATAATTTACTTAAGCCCTTACATAAATGGTGTTTTTGAAAGGGAAAAAGCCGGGCATGAGAACGTCGGCAAACTAAAGGCCGTTATGGGGCGCGTAGGGGAAAAGGCGCTTGCGGGCTTTATCATCACGCTTACCGCCACCATAGGCACATATCCGCTTACGGCTTATTACTTCCATAAGCTCAGTGTAATCGGTCTTGCGGCCAACCTCGTGGCAGTGCCGCTTACTGGAATTATCGTGCCGCTCCTTTTCGCTGCGTCCATGCTTGCCCGCATATGGGGCGCACCTGCCATTATTGCCGTAAACATCGCAGACATGTTTTTTCATGCAATGCTCTCATCCGTCAGGTTTTTTTCGTCTCTCCCGTTCTCATCAATCATCGTTTCAAGGCCGTCATGGCCTGAGATATTGGTTTTTTACAGCCTCGTTGCCGTCATACCCCATGCAGGCAGGGTCAAAAGATGGCGGTTCGCTTCAGCCGGATGCGTCCTTGTCCTTCTGCTCCTCTGGTCATATCCGCGCATCGAGCGGCGCATTTCAAAAGAGCTTAAGGCGACATTCATAAGCATCGGCGAGGGCGATTCCGCGCTTGTGGAACTGCCCGGTGGAAAGACCATGCTCATTGACGGCGGAGGGTTTTTCAGCCCTGACTTTGACACAGGGGAAAGGATAGTGGCGCCTTTTCTCCTCTCCAAGAAAATCAAAACAATAGACTACATGGTCCTCAGCCATCCGCAGAGGGACCATATGGCAGGGCTTAAATACATAGCCGAAAATTTCAATGTCAGGGAATTCTGGTGGAGCGGCAGTGGAGTTGTGCCGGATGAGCTTAATGGCCTCTTGGAAAGGTTGGCGTTACGCGGCGCGGTTATAAAGACGCTCAATTCATCGAGCGCCTCGCTTACGTTCAGCGGGGTTACAATAGAGCCCCTCGGCCCATTGCCGGATGCGCGGTTCGATGTAAACAACTCATCCCTTGTCCTCAGGCTTTCATACGGCAAAATCGCCTTTTTGTTCACTGGCGACATAGGGAAGGACGGCGAGGACGCGCTTTTGGAAAAGGACATAAGGACAACGGTCTTAAAGTCCGCGCATCACGGGAGCAGGACATCGTCAGGCATGGAGTTCCTTAAAAAAGCCGGGCCAGAGGCAGTCGTAATATCAGCCGGAAGGGACAACCCCTCAGGCCATCCGCACCCTGAGATATTAGAAAGATACAGGGCAATGGGCGTAAAGGTCTTTAGGACCGACATTGACGGGGCCGTGGTTGTCTCTACTGACGGCTCTGAGTTGAAGGCGACCGGCCATTTGACTGGAAGGGGTCTGTAAAGTATACTGAGCTCAATGGATTGCAAAGGAGATGACATGAAAAAGTCAGTCATAAAAACCTTGATGCTTGTCTTTGCCTCGGCTTTTTTCCTCCTGAGCGGCGCTGCCTTCGCGGACATCTACCGATGGACAGACAAAGAGGGCGTCCTGCACATAACAGACGACCTTCAGAAGGTGCCTCCTGAGCACAGGGGCAAGATTGAGCCTTATAAGACGCAGGAGCGGCCTGCCTTAGAGGAACCTTCAAAAGGCATAGAGCCTACGGCTCAGCCTGAAAAACCCCGGCCTGAACTTTACGGCGACTATACGCTTGAGGAGTGGAAGGACCTATTCAAAAAGTCGAGGGAGGAGGTAGAGAAACTCGACGGCTCATATCAGTCAAAGAAGCGGTTCGTGGAGCTTATCGAGTCAGGCAGGCGCGTGGGCCAGACATACAGCGCCGATGATATTGAGACATACATTAGCTACAAGAAAAACATGCCTGATGACGAGTCGAGGCTCAAGACCCTTAAAGACGCCTTGAACGAGCTTATAAGAAAGGCCACGAATAACGGCGTGCCGAAGGACATAAGGGGGGAGTAGGGGGCAGGCCGGCTATTTGCGGTTATATAACTA
>CAYIRV010000216.1:0-589 GCA_964365865.1 uncultured Thermodesulfobacteriota bacterium
CCCTCTCCCGCGAGGGGAGAGGGTGAACTATCCCCTCCCTTGATGGGAGGGGATAAAGGGGAGGGTGCGGATTTCAGGACTCGCTTAATTTGTTTAGCAGTGCGCAAGTTTCTTCAACAAGATTTTTAACCTGCATATGTCTTTTTTTCAAATACTTCAAGTAATTTACTATCTTGGGTTTGGTTATTGCTTCCTCAAATGCCTCATAATAACGCTTATAAAGTTTCCCATAGATTATTAATTCGTCAAAAAAAGCCTGTCCATTAACATAAGTATCTATAACTTTTGATGCAACCGACGGTTCCATCAATCCCAGCAAATGTGCTGAATTAGCATAAATAACAAAATATTCTCTTGTAGTTTCTCCCACACCTAACGGAAGTGGTTCTTCTATATCATTGATTTTTTCCAACCGATCGCCTCCGATCGCCATATATCTATTCCATAATGTTGAAAGTTCTGTTTTTAGTGCTATTGACAAATTAAATATTTGTCGTTTTTCTAACTCGCTGGTATGTTTTTTATTGAAATAATAAGTTACCCAACCAGTAGCAAAAACGCCTATGATAGAACCTAAAAGTCCACTTGT
>CAYIRV010000216.1:599-3384 GCA_964365865.1 uncultured Thermodesulfobacteriota bacterium
AAAATCTGCGGCTGCCTTTCCCGCTGGACGATGCAGTCTTTCATTAAAGAAACCTCGGAAGTTTTGCCTTCCTTGCCATGCAACAGGCCTCCAGAATAGCCGAAACCATGCTCTCATGGCTTGCCGTGCCCTTCCAAGCAATGTCATAGGCAGTGCCGTGGTCAACGGAAGTCCTGATGAACGGAAGGCCCAGCGTGGCATTGATTCCGTCCTCGAAGTGCAGGAGCTTCAAAGGCCCAAGCCCCTGGTCATGGTACATGCAGACAACGCAGTCAAACTCCCTCTTTTTTACGGCCCTGTAAAAAACAGTATCAGCCGGGAGCGGGCCTGTTACATCAATGCCCTGTCTCTTGGCCTTTTTGACCGCGGGCTCAATGAACTTTTTTTCCTCGCTACCGAACATCCCGGCCTCTCCGGCGTGCGGATTCAGGCCGCATACGGCGAGCCTCGGGCAGGCAATGCCATAGCCCTTCTTAAAAAAATCGTGCGTGAGCCTGATGGTCTTGAACACAGCGTCTTTTGTTATAAGGCTTGGCACCTTCTTTATAGGCTCGTGTATGGTAACGAGTATGACCTTCAGGTCTTTGCCTCCGAGCATCATGCGATAGTCCTTTGCGCCAGTCAGGTGCGCTATGAACTCCGTATGGCCCGGAAATTTGAAACCCGCCTTTTTGGCCGCCTCCTTGCTTATAGGCGCTGTTACAACAGCTTGAACCTCCTTGGCAAGCGCCATTTGAACGGCCTTTTCAATATAGTTTATCATGGCCCTGCCGGTCGAACGTGTCGGCTGTCCGGCGCTGAGACTTAAGGCATCGAGGCTCGATATGCTTTGCACAATGCCGCCTGTTGGATAAGGCAGTTTAAGCATGCCTGCAATGCGCCTCAATACCGCCTCATCGCCTACGACAACGGCCTCTGCCTCCCGCTTTACCCTCCTGTCAGCGAGCGCCTTAAGAATCACCTCAGGCCCGACGCCCACAGGGTCGCCCATTGTAATCGCAACCTTCACCCTCATAGATTGACCCTTACAGCCTCACCTCGATATGCGCGTTCTTTTTTACCGCTTTGAGCCAAAATTTGAATCTTTCCTCCATGAGTTTCGAGAATAATTTTTCGTTTATCGCATTCCTCACATCATCAAGGGATTTCGGCTCCCCGGGCCTTTTTTCAACGAGCTGGATGAAGTAAACCCCCTCTTCCGTTGTGAGCGCCTTGCTGACCGCGCCTGCAAGGAGCGTTGCCGCAGCCTCTTCAAGGGCCTTGTTGATTTCACCCGGCCTTACATAGCCTAAGTCTCCGCCTTGAGCCGCCTGAGCGCCGTCAGAATACTCCTTTGCGAGCGCGGTGAAGTCCGCGCCTTTTGCCAATGCATCCTCTATGAGCTTGAGTTTGCGGTCCATGAGTTCTTTGTCAACGGACGATATGAATATGACACTGAGCCTCATCTCCTCCCGGCCCTTGAACTCCTCGATATGCTGTTTGTAGTAGTCGGCGATGTCCTCGTCCTCAACCGAGACCTTTGACCTGAACTCCTTGTTCACGAACTTGACCTGTCTGATTTGCTCCTTGACCTGCTCCCTGTATTCCCTGTATGTAAGCCCGCTCTGTGCCAGGGCTATAAGGAACTCTTCGTGGGACATCCGGTTCCGTTTTTTGACATCCTCTGCCGCGTTGTCAATCTCCCTTTCGCTTATCTCTATGCCGGCCCTGTCAGAGGCCTGCTTCACGAGCTTCTGCTCTATGAGAGAGTCGAGCATGCTTGACTTGACTTTGGAAATCAGCTCAGAGTCTTTTTTCTCCTCAGGGGACAGCTTGTCGAGGGCCGCGGCAGTCGCGGCGTTAAGCTCCGAGAGCGTAATTATGCTGTCGTTTATTATGGCGGCGAGCCTGTCCACGACCTCCGCGCCTGAGGACGATGGGAATATAAACGCGGCGACAAGCAGGGCGAAAAGGCCCCGCATTGACAGGATGCGTGGGAGATTAACCCCTCCCAGCCTCCCCTTTAACAAAGGGGAGGGGTAAAAAAGCCTGTTTTTTTTCACAGCAGCTCCTCTTTAATCTCAATGCCTTGGTTTTTTTTAAGTCTTGCGAGCCATACCGAGAACTCGGCCTCCCCGGCCTCCTGACCGAGCCTTTCCATAACCCTGTCCCTGACATCGCTGAACTTAAGCCTCTTTGGCTTTCTCTTCTCCACAAGAAGGAAGATATGGAACCCGTACGGGGTTTTAACCACCGGGCTTAACTCCCCGGGCTTCAGCCTGAAGACCGCGTCTTCGAACTCCTTGGGCATCTCCCCCCTTGCGAAAAACCCCAGATCCCCGCCCTCGCTCTTTTCAGGGCTTAAGGAGCTTGCCATTGCGATTTCAACGAAGTTGTCAGGTGTAAGCCTTTTCCTCAGGTTACGGGCCTCGTCCTCAGCGTCCACGACTATCATACGGGCGCGCGCCTGCTCAGGAAGGTCGAATTCCTTTATGTGCTCCTTGTAATAAAGCCGGGCGGCCCCTTCGGTTACAGCGGCCCTTTGGCCTATGGCCGCGTCCACGGTCTTTTTTATGAGGAGCTTCCGTTTTATCTCCTTGAGCCAGTTGTCCACGCTTCCGTAGCGCCCGCTCACCGATTCCTTTATGGATTCCCCGCTGCTTGCGGTCTTTATGGCTTCGACCTCTTTTGAAAGCTCGTGCCCTGTAACCGCGAGCTTCATGCTTGCGGCCTCGGCGAGTATAAGCTCCTCCTCCGCGAGCTGCATGGCGTAGTCGAGCCTCAATGCCTTAAGCTCGGCCCTGTC
>CAYIRV010000217.1:0-3369 GCA_964365865.1 uncultured Thermodesulfobacteriota bacterium
CGAGCCTGTCGGCCCTCTTCATTCTGGATTTAAGCGGCCCGGACGAAAAATCCTCTATTACACGCGCGCCCTTGTCCCTTAAGCCGCGCACAAGGCCGATGCACGCCTTTTGGGCGTCTTTGCCGAGCGCTATGAACACAATCAGGGACATGTCCTTGAGCGTGTCCTTCTTTATAAGAAGCACAAGCCTCTCCATGCCTATGGCAAAGCCGAAACACGGGGTCTTTGGGCCTCCAAGCTCTTCAACGAGGCTGTCGTACCTGCCGCCTGCGGCAACCGCGTTCTGGGACCCGAGCTCTCCGCCGCCTGACGCCAAAACCTCGAATGTCGTCCTCGTGTAATAATCAAGCCCCCTCACGAGCCTCGGATTTACATTGAACTCCACTGCCCTGTCTGTAAGTTCTTGTCTGACTATTTCAAAATGCTCGGAGCATGGGGCGCAGAAGGAATGCACGATATGAGGCGCATCCTGCGTTGCGGCTATGCAGACTGGGTTCTTGCAGTCGAGCGCCCTTAAAGGATTCAGGGCGATTCTCCTCCGGCAGTTCTCGCAAAGACTTTCCTCTCTCGCAAGAAGGAAATCCCTTAATCCATCCTTATACTTTGGCCTGCATCCCTCGTCTTCACAGCCTAACGAGTTGAGCTGGAGGGAAATCCCTTTTATGCCAAGCCTTTCAAAAAGCCTCATGAGCATCTCGATGGTTTCCGCGTCGGCATAAGGGCTGTCATCGCCCAAGACCTCTACCCCTATCTGATGGAACTGGCGGTATCTGCCCTTCTGCGGCCTTTCATAGCGGAACATCGGGCCTGAATAATAAAGCCTCTGAACAGGCGAGGTATAGAGCTTGTGCTCTATATACGCCCTTACTATGGAAGCCGTGCCCTCTGGCCTTAATGTGAGGGAGTCGCCTCCGCGGTCAGGAAAAGTGTACATTTCCTTTTCCACGATGTCCGTACCTGTCCCTATTGACCTTGAAAAAAGCCCTGTCTTTTCCACGACAGGGACCCGTATCTCGGAAAACCCGTACGAGGAAAAAAGCCGCGCGGCTTCTTCCTCTATATGCCGCCAGACCCTAATTTCAGAGGGCAGTATGTCGTTGAATCCCCGGACAGCGGTTATGCCTGACATAATGTGGCCGCCTTTTTAAGCGTGGGTTTCTATCTTTCTTAACACATCATTTTTTAGCACATCCGGTCTGTTTATTCAACAAGCATAGCGAGCGAATTAAAATCGTAAAATTCCTTACTTGTCAAATTCCCCGTAGCTTTATGCGGGGAATTTCCAGACTGGCGGCCGGCTAAAAGTTCCGTAGTTTCTTGACACCCAGCGGCTGTTGGAGTATCTTTTTATTATCCCGTTCACAGCTAAAATGCCGCAAATCCCCTTTAAAAGGAGGCAGCCTTGGAAAAAACAAAGAACAAGGATTCGATAGAGGTCTTGATGCGCGAGGACAGGGTTTTCCCTCCTACGGATGAATACAGGAAAAACTCCTACATAAAAGGGTTTGAGGAATACGAAAGGCTTTATAAAGAGTCTATCTCCGACCCTGATGGCTTCTGGGGCCGCATGGCCGACATGCTCGTCTGGGACAAAAAATGGGACAATGTCCTCGAATGGGACTTCCACAAGCCATACATAAAATGGTTCCTGAACGGCAGGCTGAATGCGTCATATAACTGTCTGGATGTGCACCTCAATTCATGGAAGAGGAACAAGGCCGCCATAATATGGGAGGGCGACGACGGCTCGTACAGGACCTTTACCTACCAGCAGCTCTGGCGCGAGGTAAACACCTTTGCCAATGTTTTGAAAAAAAACGGGATTAAAAAAGGGGACAGGGTTACTTTATATCTGCCGATGCTCCCGGAGCTTCCCATTGCCCTGCTCGCGTGCGCGCGCATAGGCGCCATACACAGCGTGGTATTCGGAGGGTTCAGCTCGTCATCCCTCAGGGACAGAATCCTCGATTCAGCGTCAACGCTCGTCGTAACATCGGACGAGGGCTTGAGGGGCGGCAAGGCCGTGCCCATGAAGACCAACTGCGACACAGCGCTCGAAGGATGCCCGGGCGTCAAAAAAGTAATCGTAGTCAGAAGGACGGGCTCTGCTGTAGCCATGAAAGAAGGCCGCGATGTGTGGTGGCATGATGAGATGACCGGGCCGCAGGTAAACGGAGTTTGCGCTCCGGAGAGCATGGACTCGGAAGACCCTCTCTTCATACTCTATACGAGCGGCTCGACCGGAAAGCCCAAAGGCGTGCTCCATACCACGGCCGGGTATCTCCTCTTCAGCGCCCTCACCTTCAAGTGGATATTCGACGCGCGGGACGAGGACATCCACTTCTGCACCGCTGACATAGGCTGGGTAACAGGGCATTCCTATATCGTTTACGGCCCGCTCGCGTGCGGAGCGACATCTTTGATGTTCGAGGGCATACCCACATACCCCGACCCCGGAAGGTTCTGGGATATTGTCGAAAAGCACCGGGTATCAATCTTCTATACCGCGCCTACGGCCATAAGGGCGCTTATGAGGACAGGGACCGAGTGGGTCGAAAAGCATGACCTGTCGAGCCTCAGAATCCTCGGTTCAGTGGGCGAGCCGATTAACCCGGAGGCGTGGGTCTGGTACCACACATACATCGGCAAGGGAAAGCTCCCGCTCCTCGACACATGGTGGCAGACGGAGACAGGAGGGATACTCATCTCCCCTCTTCCGGGCGCAATGACCTTAAAGCCCGGTTCAGCCACGAGGCCGTTTTTCGGGGTCGCGGCCAAGGTCTTGAATGAGGACGGCAGCCCGGCAAAGACCAATGAAGGCGGCAGCCTCGTCATGGACAGGCCGTGGCCCGGCATAATGAGAGGCACTTACGGCGACCCGGAGAACAAGCGGATGAAGGAAGTATACTTCAGCAGATTCCCCGGCTATTATCTCTCCGGCGACGGGGCAAGGGTTGACGAGGACGGAGACTTCTGGCTCATGGGCAGGATTGACGATGTGGTGAATGTATCGGGCCACAGACTGGGCACCGCCGAAGTGGAGAGCGCGCTCGTTGCCCACGAAACAGTCGCAGAGGCCGCTGTCGTGGGGTTCCCGCATGACATCAAGGGAGACGGCATATACGCCTTCGTTGTCCTGAAGCAAGGCGTCAAGCCTGACGAGGCCCTGAAAAAAACCCTCGGAGAGCATGTGAGAAAGGTCATAGGCCCCATAGCAAAGCCTGATAAGCTCCAGTTCGCAACAGCGCTGCCCAAGACAAGGAGCGGGAAAATCATGAGGAGGATTCTAAGAAAAATCGCCGACGGCCAAACCGATGATTTGGGGGATACGACGACCCTCGCCGACCCGTCTGTTGTGGATGCGCTCGT
>CAYIRV010000218.1:0-3347 GCA_964365865.1 uncultured Thermodesulfobacteriota bacterium
TGCGACGAGGTATTTTCGCTTTCAAACCTCACGCTTCCGCACGAACTTGCAAGGCTTGTTCTCATGGAGCAGGTCTACAGGGCGTTTACCATAATAAAAGGGGAGCCGTATTCCCACTGAGGCTTTTTCAAACCGTTAAGGGCCATGTACTCTAAGATACTCCTTGCCGTCATCATAGCCGTGCTCGGCATATTCGTTTACCTCCACACGCAGAACCCCTCTGATGTGACATTCGTGGTTACAACAGGCAGGACATATGTCCTGCCTGTAACATTCCTCGTTTTCGTGAGCTTCCTTTGCGGCGCGGCGCTCGCGCTCATAAACTCGCTCCTCATTGACGCGAAGAGGGCCATTAAAGATGTGAAGGAAAGGCGCCATAGACAGTCTCAGGCAGAGATAGAGGACAGCTACAGGAAGGGGATCGAGGCCCTGGCCATAGGGGATACAGTCAGCGCGCGGTCGTTAATCGAAAAGGCGAGCGAGGCCAGACCCTCTGACGCGGGCATGGTCATAAGCCTGTCCGACACATACATGCGGGAAGGCCGCGCCAGAGAGGCCCTCCGGGTGCTTGAGGCCGGAGTGGTGAATAGTCCCGACTCCACGGGCATACTCTCGGCCATAGGTTCTTGCGCCCTCGATGTCGGGGACGAGGCAAAGGCATCGAGGGCCTTCAGCTCGGTTATAGAGACAGACCCTAAGAACCTTTACGCCTTGAAGAAGATGCGGGACATTCTGGTCAGGCAGGGCAAATGGCAGGAGGCCGCTGGCCTGCAGAAAAAGACAATAGAGATGGACGGGGATGGAGAGGCAAAGGACAGGGAAAAGAGGATGCTTACGGGCATACTCTTTGAATCCGCGGCAAAGGCCGCAGGCGAGGGCAGGCTTCCTGACGCAACGATTAGATTCAAGGAGGCGCTTAAAAACGACCCGGACTTCATGCCCGCGCACATACTCCTCGGCAGCGTCCTCTACAGCCAGGGCAATCTCCCGAACGCCATCAAGGTTTGGGAAAAGGCGCTCGTGAAATACCCCAGGGCGGTTCCTATCCTTCTTAAGCTCGAGGACGCTTACTTAGGGGCCTCCGAGCCTGACAAAATCCTCGAAAAATACAAGCGGGAGATAAACTCATCCCCTGACGATGTGAACCTGAGGCTTCTTCTCGCCCGGCTGTATCTCAGGCTCGAGATGATTGACAACGCCATTGAGGAGCTTGAAAGGCTTCAGCACGAGGGCGAGGACAGTTTCTACGCTCAGGTGCTCCTCGGAGAGGCGTATCTGAGGCGCAAGCAGGGCGGCAGGGCCGCGCATCTCTTTGAGAAGGCGCTCGGGCTGGACAGGGAGCTTCTTCCGCCGTTCGGGTGCGAGAGATGCGCCAACCATTCGAGGACATGGCATCCGAGATGCCCTGTGTGCGGCGAGTGGAACAGCCTTAAGATGAGCCCGCGCGCCTCCTGTTTCAGCTTTAAGCCTGCGGCAAAGGATGCGGGGAGTTCCCTTCTTTGAGCCGCGTCTGTTTGATTGTCATGGACGGCTGGGGCATAAACCAGCGGAAAGACTCAAACGCCGTGCTCATGGCTAACCTTCCGAATCTCAACAGGCTTTCATCCATTTACCCTTTCACATCACTTGACGCGTGCGGCCTTGCCGTTGGGCTTCCCCAAGGCCAGATGGGGAATTCCGAGGTCGGGCATCTTACCATTGGCTCAGGCAGGGTCATCTATCAGGATATGACGAGGATAACGAGGGCCGTTGAGACAAACGGGTTTGTGAAAAACCCGGTTCTTGCCAAGCTCTTAAGCGATGTCAAGAACACGGGCGCCGCGCTCCACATAATGGGCCTTGTGTCAGACGGAGGGGTGCACAGCCACATAAACCACCTGTTCGCCATACTCGATGCAACAAGGGAAGCGGGGCTTAAGAAGGTCTTCATACACGGCTTCCTCGACGGAAGGGACACCCCTCCATCAAGCGGCCTCGCATACATAAAAAAGCTTGAGTCATACCTGACTAAGCTCGGCATCGGCGCGATTGCCACTGTCTCAGGCCGCTACTTTGCAATGGACAGAGACAAGAGGTGGGACAGGGTTAAGAAGGCGTATGACGCCATGACAGGCGGTCAGGGCAATAAGGCGAAAAGCGCGGAAGAGGCCGTCCGCTCAGCGTATGAGAGGGGGGAGACCGACGAGTTCGTTGTCCCGACCGTGATAACAGACAGAACGGGCAAGCCTCTTGCGGCAATATCTGATGGAGACTCTATCCTTTTTTTCAACTTCAGGGCAGACCGCGCCAGGGAGATTACAGCCGCCATTGCAAAGGACGAATTCACGGGATTTGAAAGACAGAAAAGGCCGGCTGTAAAAAGATTCGTGTGCATGACGGAGTATGACGGCAAATTCAATCTCCCTGTCATGTTCTCTCCCCAGTCAATAGAAAACATACTCGGAGAGGTCATAAGCAATAAGGGACTTAAGCAGTTCAGGGTAAGCGAGACCGAGAAATACGCTCATGTAACATTCTTTTTCAACGGCGGCAAGGAAGAACCATTTGCCGGAGAGGACAGGCTCCTAATACCGTCAATAAAGGATGTGCCGACCTATGATTTAAGACCTGAGATGCGGGCCTATGAGATAGCTGATGCGGCTGTTGAAAAGCTCGACAACGGCGATTATTCCTTCATGCTCATGAACTTCGCCAACCCCGACATGGTGGGCCATACCGGAATGCTCAATGCCGCGCTCAAGGCTTGCGAGGCCGTTGATTCATCTGTCGGAAAGGTCGTTGAAGCCGCGCTTAAAAAAGGCTGGAAGGTCATAATAACCGCTGACCACGGCAATGCCGAGCAGATGCTCGATTACGAAACAGGAGAGCCGTTCACGGCGCACACATTGAACCCTGTGCCTTTCATGCTCATTGACGATTCCTTGAAAGGGGCCGCGCTTAAAAAAGGCCGCGGCCTCAAGGACATAGCGCCCACGATTTTGAAGCTCATGGGCATTGATAAACCCCCGGAGATGCAGGGGGAGGCGGTTTTTTAATCTTTCTTAGGGTCTAATTCCCTGTAGCTTGCCGCGCGATGTCGTTTCCTCTCCCCTTGTGGGAGAGGATTAAGGTGAGGGGGATGTAATTTCCCATGCCCCTCACCCCAACCCTCTCCCCGATGGGGAGAGGGGGATATGGAAAAACGCTGGTAGCTGTTAAGATACCAATAAGATCCTCAACCCCATCTTCCTATTGACAAAACCCCTTTTAGCAGTATGATAAGGCTATCCAAAAAAGGCGTTGCGCATCGGGCTGGTTTCTCAAAAAGGAGGCGGATATGGGCGAGAGGGCCATCGGCACTGTCACGC
>CAYIRV010000219.1:0-3315 GCA_964365865.1 uncultured Thermodesulfobacteriota bacterium
CAACCAGTATAACGGAAACAATCCGGCGGTAACGTTGAACGCTAACATCGGGCTTTCGGAATTCACCAACGCGAATTTTTTGAGTTGGGACACGATGTTTACCGGCTTCCAGTATCCGAGCCTCGAAGGCGCGGAGTTATGGACAGACCCATCCAATGACAGGAGATACCTCAAAAAGACCTCTGAAGCCGTTCCTGTCGAGCATCTCGCTGCGGTCAGCTTTCTTTATTCATACCGTCTGAGATATTTTTCTCAAAACCAAGAATATCTCCCTCTCGGCATGGATTCTAAGGTATATGCGGACTACGCCTCCATTCTCCTTCCACGCGCAGTAGGTTATTCCGCGGACCTTTTAAAATATTTCTTCCGCGCCCGTATTGACATGACGACCGACCCGAACACCCCGGGACAGTATGTCATAAAAAACCTGTCCAACGAAAACCTGTCCGGCACATTCGGCCTTTATTATGACGATACGGACAACAACCGCAACTTCATTACAAGCTGGAACATCTCAATAAACGCAGACGGACAGAGCGCCCCGGTGGCCTTTACGCCGCCTGCATCCCCTGAGCCTGAGGAAAAGGGCAAATACATCCTCGTCTTTCGCGGAGCGCTCGGAAGCGAAACAGGGGCCGTTGCCGGAAAGGTTGTGAAATTAGACAGCGGCATCTTTGAAGACTGGGAGAGCGGCCTCACTGGTAAGCATCAATGGGAGTTAAGCCTTCCCAGTGGTGAATTAAACTATGGTGTGATTGACGGGTATGGCAACAACCACTCCAAGGTGCTTAAGATTAAGAACATCGAAGGATATTATGACAGCGTATTTAATGGCATTCGTACAAAAATACAAAATCCCTTGCCCAATCCGAAAAAAATAGCCTTTGACTATTATATTGAAGACATGGGGCAATGGTATGATCTTTTTCAGGTGGGCGTCTACGGCACGAGCGGAAGAACCATTTATGGTGTTCAAGCAATAGTGGTCAATAGTACGGCATTGGGTCCGCTTATTTGCGACCAAGAGCGCACCTCCATGTATACATGGGAATGGTGTTTTTATAGGGCTGAAAGAGGCCGATGGGTTCATTTGGAGATGAATGTTTCTCTGATTGGAGAGATAAATGAAGTGGCTGTCTTTTTTATGGGATGGGACTATAGCCCCTACGAGGTATATATTGATAATATCGAGCTTAAATGGTAAGGGCAGGAGATGTTATTGAGAATTACGAACCTTTTATAAACCAGAGCCGAATATATGCCTAAAAACAAACTCACCTTAAGTATTGTAAGCGCCGATGTCAGCGGCCTCGTGGGCCACATAAGCAGGCGGTGGTCGAGGTCGACATTTATCACGGTGCTGCCTTTCCAGTGGAAGGCAAATACCATAAAATGTTATACTATATCGGAGACCCGGCATAAGGGAGATAACAAATGACAACCCCGATTTTAAAGATGCCGATTTCTTTGCTATAATCGAGGAAGAATTGCCAGCCCCGCCGCCGGATGGTGGAGGAGGCGGCCCTCCGCCCATGCCGCCGGGTTTTTAGATAGCGATTTCAAACAAGGGTGACAGAGCGTATGCACAAACTCAGATGTCATAGCTGTGCAAAGGATCTCCCGGCCGGGAGCCTTAAGTATATCGTTGAGGTCAGGAGCTACGCTGATTTCGACGGATATATCGAGGAGTGCGAGGGCGACATCGAGGAGGGCATTGGATTCATCCTCGACGCCATGGAGAACGCCGACCCCGAAGCCCTCGAGGAGGATGTCATAAAGGAGCAGGTCTTTATCCTCTGCAAGCCGTGCAGGGACAAGCTCGTAAATGACCCGTTTCACACCGGAAAGCTCTCTGTAATGGACGACGAAGTAAAGGGCACTGTCCATTGAGCTTCCGCATACCTGATTTAACCTAAAACCGTTCTTAACCCAAACCCATGCGATACGCGGTCATATCCGACATCCATTCAAACCTTGAGGCCCTTACCGCCTTTTTCGAGCTTGCTGACAGGCTCAAGTTCGACGAGATTATATGCCTCGGCGACATAGTGGGCTACGGCGCGAACCCCAACGAGTGCATAGAGCTTATAAGAAAGAGGAACATACGCTCGTGCATGGGCAACCACGATTCGCGGGTAGCAGGGCTTGACGAGCCGCAGGATTTTAACCTGCACGCGGCTCAGGCCATTTACTGGACAAGGGGCGCGTTGTCAGAGGAGGGCAGGACATATCTCAAGGGTCTGCCGAGGATGCTCTCGATTGACAACAGGTTCCTTGCCGTGCACGGCTGGCTGAACGACATGGACGCCTATATCCTTGGAATCGAGGACGCGAAAAAGAACTTCGAGCTTCTTTCAAAGGCAGGGGAATCCAATATCTGTTTTTTCGGCCACACGCACCTGCCTGCTGCGTATGCAAGCTCCGAGGGCGCTGTCCAGTCCGTTAAAGAGGAGACGATAAAGATAAAAAAGAGCGCGTCCTACCTGCTCAATCCCGGTGCATTAGGCCAGCCCAGGGACAGGGACCCGAGGCCGTCGTTTGTGGTCTATGACACCAAGAAGTTGGAGTTCACATTCCACAGGTTTGAATACGACATCGCCGCAGCCGCTGAAAAAATCGTGAAGGCAGGTCTGCCCCAGAGGCTCGCCGAGAGGCTCAAGTTGGGGTGGTGAGGCCCGGTTATCTTTAAAACACAAATAAAGGAGATGCAAAATGGAGTTTTCAAAGCAGCAGGAAGAGGTGTGGGCCATTGTTTCGTCATTGAATAAGGCATGGACCAAGGAAGGCAATGTCAGCGCGCTTAAGAAATACTTTCACAACGAGATGGTGGCCATAACGCCCTCAGACAAGCTGCGCCTTGATGGGAGCGAGGCGTGCATTTCCTCATGGGACGCCTTTGCCGCAAGCGCCAAGGTTCTCAAATGGAAAGAGCGCGAGCCAAAGGTGCAGCTCTACGGCGAAGGCAGATTCGCGGTAGTAACATATTACTTCGACATATCATTCGCAATGCAGGGACAGACCACAACCACAAGCGGCAGGGACATGTTCGTGCTCGTGAACGAAGGCGGGCAATGGCGGATAGTCGCAGACCATTTTTCCGCGTGCCCTGAGGGCTGAGGCCTTGCCGGCTGGTTCAGGAGGGTGGCACTTACCCGTTGCACGGTTCCAACATTCGGCTGGTAAGACTAACGGCTAATCAGGGTGGTAGGGTGGGCATCGCCCACCAAAAAACTGCTCGTTGAAAAGGGAACGGTGGGCAGTGCCCACCCTTGTATATTAGAGGCAGTGGATTTTAAGGTCGCTACGGGTTAAATT
>CAYIRV010000220.1:0-3289 GCA_964365865.1 uncultured Thermodesulfobacteriota bacterium
CGAGCGAGGCCACTATGCCGAGAACCACATAGTAGCCGGGCCCTGTCCGGGTCATGAGTTGGAGGAGGTCTCCGGTTACCTCTTTGTATGTGGGCTTATTCCCCGTGTCCTTCTGTTCCATTGGCAAAAACCTTTTTAAGATAGATTATGGCCGGTTCGGTATTAAGTTCTTCGAGAAGGCGGAACCTCCTCGGGCCTTTCGCGAGTTTTGACACCTTGCTCTCAGGGTCGTTCATGTCGCCGAATGTAATGGCGCCCGTGGGGCAGGACTGGGCGCAGGCAGGCGTTACCTCGCCGTCCAGCACCCTCCTGCCTTGGTCCTTTGCCGTGTCCTTGGCAACCCGTATCCTCTGGATGCAGAATGAGCACTTCTCCATGATGCCCATCTCGCGCACCGACACATCGGGATTAAGCTGCTCGTCCAGAGGCTTGTCCCATTTGTAGCTGAACCAGTTAAATCTCCGGACATCATAAGGGCAGTATGTGGCGCAGGTGAATGTGCCCACGCACCTGTTGTAAACCTGAACATTCAGTCCGTCCTGATTGTGGTATGTGGCGTAGACCGGGCAGCCCAGCTCGCACGGCGCATTAGAGCAGTGCTGGCACAGGATGGGTATGAACTTGACCGAGACATCCGGGTATTGGCCCTCGATGTATCGTTCAATCCGTATCCAGTTCATTGCCCTCGATTTGCCGCACTCCTCCTTGCCCACGGCCGGGATGTTGTTCTCCGCGTAGCAGGCCGCGACGCAGGCCCCGCAGCCGTTGCACTTGTCCAGGTCAATGACCATGGCCCAGCGGTAGTCGAATTTTTCGTAATACCCGGGCCGACGAAAGTCCTTCAGGGTGTCGGCGATTTTTTTGGTTATGCCGCTCACTTATATGGCCTCCCTGCCGGTCTTCCTGAACTCCTCCGGCGTCATGGTCTTTACGATGTTTCTGCCGAGTTCTTTACCCACGGCTTCGAACTTCGCAAGCCTTCCGGGCACGCCCGCTGGTGAGACCCTTACGCGCGTTGAATTGAGCGCGCTCAAGCCGCTTCCGCCGTCTTTTTTTGCCGGCAGTATGTCAATGGGGTTGGCGTCCCTGTCCTTGGCGTATCTGCCGAGCGCGCTGTGCCCCTGGCCGACCGGTATGCTCACGGTGTCCGGCCTTATGCCCTCGTACAGATATACAGGCAGCATGATTTTGCCGGACGGGGATTCTATCGCAGCCATGTCGCCCTGCCTTATGCCGAGACTTGAGGCTGTAGCCGGGTTTATCTCTACCCAGCTTCCCCAGACCACGGATGTTACAGGGTCAGGGACCTCTTGAAGCCACGGGTTATTGGCAGTGCTCCCGTCCCTGAACCTCGTGTGCGGATGCAACACGAGATAAAGAGGAAAGTCCTTTGGGTCTCCCTCGAAAGGGCAGGGTTCGTTTTGCAGGAGTCTTTCCGCTGCCTTTAAGTTGACGGACAATGCCGTTTTTTTGTCGTCCTTGCCTGCTTCCCACCAGCCGCCGTTTGCGAGGAGTTTCACCCAGAAGTCGTCAAATGTGAGGGAACCAACGGCGACTTCCTTATTTGCGGAATAAATTCCCTTCCATGCGTCTCTCAGATAATCGCCGTAACCGGCCCATGCGAATTTTTCAGCCGTCTTTCCGCCGGTTTTCTTTGCGAGGGCAAGGAATATGTCCCCGATGCCCTTTGTGTTGAAGACAGGGCTTACGGCCGGCTGTGAGATTGTAGCGGCCTGAATACCGGGCCCTGGTTCAGGGAAGTCATCCCCCCAGTCCTCGATGGCCGTATGGCTGGGAAGTATAATGTCGGCCATGACGGCCGTTTCATCCATGAAGCTCGAAAAACTCGCGATAAAAGGAATATTGCCGAGCGCTTCTTTTGCCTTTATTGACTGCGGGGTAGTGAATACGGGGTTTGAGTTATAAATAATCAAGGCCTTGACCTTTGACTTTGAAGCGTCTTCTATAAGTGATGCAAGGCTTCCCAAGCGGCCGGGCCTTGTCCCGTTTACAGCGGTCTCCGGGTTTGCCAGCACTCCGCCGGATATGCCCAAGTTCCCCGCAACATGGTTGAGGACATTCACGGCAGCGAGGCAGGCTCCGCCCCCTGAATATGAGGCCATTGTGTCGCCCGCTATTGCCATGGACGGCCTGTTGCCCGCGAACTCCACGGCCAGCCTGTAGATTTTCTCGGCGCTCACATCGGTTACGGATGCTACGGCCTCAGGCCTGTATTTACTCAATAAAGACTTCCATGCCGATAAGTCGTTGCCCTTGGCAAGCCCCTTTTCTATGATTGCGTAGGCCATTGAGAGGGCGAGTATGCCTTCCGTGCCCGGAGCCGCGGGCACCCATTCATCAGCGCTCATGCCTGTGGCAGACAGCCTCGGCTCCACCTGAACGAGCCTGCCCCTCGCGCCCCTTCCTTCCCCTTGGCGCATCTCGCCGTAGCCCATGCTCAGGTTCACGGGCGAAAGCCATGTGGTTGAAAAATCCGCGCCGAATGAAAGAAGATAGTTGGTGTTCGCTATGTCGTAGTAAGGAAGGGCGTCAACGCCCATTGACTCCTTGCAGGCAACGGCCAGGGTCTTATTGTCGTAGAGCGAGTATTCCACTATGTTGGACGAGCCGTAAGCAGCCATGAAGCCGCTTACAAGCCCCTTTAAACTCCCGCGAAGAGGCTGCGTAAGAAGATATGCGCTTTCCGCGTCCTTTTTATCCTCAAGCTCGGCAAGGTTCTTTGCGAGGGCGTCGAGGGCTTCTTCCCATGTTATCTCAATGTATTGCCCGCTTCCCCTGGGGCCCGACCTCTTAAGAGGGCCTTTAATCCTGTCAGGGTTGTAAAGGGTCTGAAGGCCGGCCTGACCTATGGCGCAGAGCCGTCCTTTATTAACAGGATGCTTGGGATTGCCTTCGATTTTTTTAGCCCGGCCCTCCATGACCTTGACCAGTGTCCCGCACCCGGCCGGGCACTCCCGGCACACCCCGGCGTACCATGTGCCTATGCCGGGTATCATGTCCTCTGGCGGGATGAGATACGGGATTAGCTTCGCGCCCGGCGATTTTGTCGCCTGACCGAAGATTATCCCTGCGCCTACGCCCGCGCCGCCTACACCGAGTATTTTTAGAAAGTCCCTGCGATCCATAAGTAGTTATCAGTTATCCGTTGTCGGTTATCAGCAAAAACTGTTAAAAAAACTGTTATCGGCCAACGGTTATCGGTTTTTACTGATAACTGACAACCGTTAACCCTATCATATGTGGCATGTCCAGCAGTCCTTGCCGTTCT
>CAYIRV010000221.1:0-3280 GCA_964365865.1 uncultured Thermodesulfobacteriota bacterium
GGGAGGAAGGCCCTGAACTTCATTCGTCGTCCATAGGCGCTGTGTTGGCAGGGCTTACCATGTGGCACGACGACGGCCATTACCACAATAAATACAAGACCCACATACCCATTGACACGCATCTGCCAGTGCCTCAGGAGTTTCTCGAAGCAGGGAGAACGGCCCTCGACGCGCTTTTGCCTGCTGAGTCAGCCACAAGGCCGTATGACATGTCCCAGCTTTCCCTCATTTGGCCTTATGCGATTATAAACGAAGCGCAGGCGAATGATGTGCTCTCGAACATAGAGAACAACCTCGTGAGAAAGCATGGGGTCATACGCTATGCCGGGGACCTGTATTTCAACGCGAATCCAGCCTCGCCTAAAGGTAATGAGGCTGAATGGCCCTTGGGGTTCGCGTGGCTCTCAATTGTGTATTCCAAGATGGCGTTTAGGGCACTTAAGGCAGACTCCATGTTCGGGCATCCGGCAGGGCTTATAGAAAAGGCTGATTGGTATCTGAAGAAGCTCGAATCCGTAATGACAGAGGACGGCAAGGTCCCGGAGCTTTACACAAGCGGCAGGCCAAACTGGAGCATCCCGCTCGCATGGGCGCAGAGCTTTTATATCGTTGCGTGCCAGAGCCTTTTAAGGGTGAATGAAAGGCTTCAGGGTTAACGCCGGGCCTTCCTAAAGATGAACCCAATCGCCTTCAGAGCAACCGTCTTAAACATCGCAGGCAACACAGCCCTTTTTTTCCTCAAATTCATCGCAGGAATATCATCCGGCTCGATTGCCCTCATATCAGAGGCCATAAACTCATTCAATGACATAGCCGCGTCCGTAGCCACATACATCTGCGTCAAGATTGCGGACAAGGCGGCTGACGAGGGGCATCCATTCGGCCACAGCAGGGCCGAGCCTATCGCAGGGCTTATAATAGCCATCCTCGCGGGCATACTCGGGTTTGAGGTCATAAGGGAGAGCGCGGAAAGGCTCCTGACCAAGACCGTGCCTGATATAGGCTTGCTCGCGCTCGCGGTCCCTGTAATAACCATGACTGCCAAGGGCTTCATGGCGTTTCATTTCAAAAAGGTCGGCGAAAAGACAAACAGCCCGGCTCTCAGGGCTACTGCCATTGATTCCTTCATGGATGTGTTCGTGGCCCTTGCCGCGCTCATCGGCATCGCAGGCGTCAAACTCGGATACCCGTATCTCGACCCGCTCGCCGGGTTTGTAATAAGCCTGTGGATAATATACGCGGGCTACAGAATCGGCATCGAGAACATTGACTATCTCATGGGCAAGGCCCCTCCTCCAAGACTTTTGGAGGCAATCAAGGCTGCGGCCGTCATGGTGCAGGGCGTCCGGGCCATAAACACGGTAAGGGCGCACTATGTCGGGAACTTCATCCATGTCGAGATACATATCGAGGTTGACAAAGACCTATCCACCCTTGAGTCCCATGCCATAGGAAAGGGGGTGGAAACAAGCGTTGAGCGCATCGCATCCATTGAAAAGTCTTTTGTGCACATAGACCCTGTATGACCGATATATTTGAAGGACTTGACGAAGGCCAGCGGAAGGCCGTGTTTACGCCTTCAAGGCATGTGCTTGTGGTCGCGCCTCCGGGGAGCGGAAAGACATTGACGCTCGCATCAAGGGCAGCGCGGCTCCTGAGCGCGGGCAATGCGCCGGAGGCCATTCTCGCCATAACATTCACAAACCGGGCCGCGGGAGAGCTTAAGGAAAGGCTCGAACGGCTTACCGGCATAAAGTCCGGCCTTAACATCTCCACATTCCACTCATTCTCATTAAGGCTCCTTAAAGAAGCCCTGCCGGGATTTAAACTCATGGGAAGGCAAGACTCGGTTGCAATACTTAAAGGCCTCATGCGCAAAAATCCTGAAGCTGTTTTAGAAAAAATATCAGCGGCCAAGAACCTCGGACTTTCAGGCGCTGACGATGAACTCGCTAAGACGATAGAAGCCTATGACTCTGAGCTTAAAAGGCTGAATGCCATTGACTTGGACGGCCTGCTGATTGAGGCAGTCAGGGTTCTTGAAGACGGCAAAGGTGAAAACATAGGCTTCCTTAAAGGCTTAAAGCACCTGCTCATAGACGAATTTCAGGACATAAACTCGCATCAGGCCCGGCTCATTGGCCTTCTCGAAAAAACCGGCGTTAGCGTATTCGCCATAGGAGACCCTGACCAAGCCATATACGGATTCCGGGGCGCCGGGGTTGAGCACTTCCTCGACTTTCAGAGGGATTATCCTCAAGCAGAGGTCATAAGGCTTAAAAACAACTTCCGCTCTGGCAAGGAAATAGTCCTTGCCTCGCAGGCAGTCATTGCCAACAACAAAACGAGGCTCGAAAACGCGGTTTCGACGCCTGAGAGAAGCGCTGAGATAAGGCTCGTCAGATGCGCCTCTGAAGAATCCGAGGCTGAGTTCATAATAAGGGAAATCGAAAAGGCAATGGGCGGGTTCGGCCACCTGAGCATCGGGGAAGGCATCGAGGCCGCGCGGTTTTCCGACTTTGCCGTGCTTTTCAGGACCAACCGTCAGGCCGCTCTCCTTGCCGAATCATTCAGGAGAAGTTCCATCCCCTTCCATGTCGTAGGCCCACCGGGCCAAGGCTTTTGGGAGTTTATTGAAAAGCTCAGGGCAACATTCCCTGAAGAAGGCAGAACCCTCGCCAACCACATAAGAACACAGGCAGGACTCCATAGTATTGATGAAAATACATTAAGCCTTTTCCTACAGAGGGCCGCTCAATATGAAGGACGGCCTGTTGTGGATGCGCTGAATGAATTACTCGATGAGCTTCTGCTTTTCAGGCCGCAGGACAATATGGACATAAAGGCAGACAAGGTGAACCTCCTGACCATGCACTCGTCAAAGGGCCTTGAGTGGAGGATTGTGTTCATCGCAGGCGCGGAGCTCGGCCTTATTCCGCTTGCCATGAGGGGACAAGACCCTGACATGGAAGAGGAGCGGAGACTTTTCTATGTGGCAATGACAAGGGCAAAGGAGAGGCTCTATATAATAAACGCGCGGCAAAGAAGGCTCTGGGGCCAAACAAATCCCTGCAAGCCATCGCCGTTTATTGCTGAAATCCCCTCCCATCTCGCAGGCACGCAAGACATTGAAATAAAAAGGCCCAAGAAAAGGCCGGTGCAAAAGCCGCTGTTCGAGTAGTTGGCGCCTTGATATATCAGGATGGAGAAAACCCTTGCGGTGTCATTGCGAGGATTATGACCTCATGGATGACAGATTTTCCTATACGTCATTCCCGCG
>CAYIRV010000222.1:0-3273 GCA_964365865.1 uncultured Thermodesulfobacteriota bacterium
AAGCAAACTCGGAGATTCCTCACTTCGTTCGGAACAGGCTCCGACAACGAAGCAGCTGGACTTTTTCAGCGGCCTGTTAGATGAAAAAGCCGTTGAACCCCTTACCACCCTTCCTGCATGAGCCGCGCGCCGTCTTTTGCAAAGTATGTGATGATTATATCAGCCCCTGCCCTTCTTATTGAAAGAAGCGATTCCATCATCGCCCTTTTTTCATCAAGCCAGCCTTTTTCGCCCGCAGCCTTGAGCATGGAGAACTCGCCGCTTACATTATACGCGGCAACAGGATAGCCGGTCGCGTCCTTCACGCGCCTGATTATGTCGAGATACGGGAGCGCGGGCTTTACCATCACGATGTCCGCGCCTTCCTCTATATCAAGGAGAGCTTCCCTTACGGCCTCGTCCGAGTTGGCCGGGTCCATCTGGTATGAACGTCTGTCCCCGAACGCGGGAGTTGATTCGGCGGCCTCCCTGAACGGGCCGTAGAACGCGCTCGCGTATTTTGCCGCGTAGCTCATTATGGGTATGCGGCTGAAACCGGCCTTGTCGAGCGTTGCCCTTATGGCGCCGACCCTGCCGTCCATCATGTCCGATGGCGCGACCATGTCGGCCCCTGCCTGCGCGTGGGAAAGGGCTTCCTTGCTCAAAAGCCTGAGCGTAGCGTCATTGTCCACTTCTTTATTTTTAATCACCCCGCAGTGGCCGTGCGATGTGTATTCGCACATGCACACATCGGTTATAACAACCAGCTCAGGCACAGAGTCTTTTATGGCCTTGATTGCTTCCTGCACAGGCCCTTTGGGGTCATATGCGCTTGAGCCTGTCTTGTCCTTTTTCTCAGGTATGCCGAAGAGGATTACCCCGCCTATGCCGAGGTTTTTGGCCTCTTTTGCCTCTCTCGTAATCCTGTCGCAGGACAATTGATAGTGGCCGGGCATTGACTTGATGGGCTTTTTTATATCCTTGCCGAAAGAGACAAAGAGCGGCAGTATGAGCTTGTCGGGCGTAAGGGTGGTTTCCCGTATGAGCCTTCGGAGCGGCTCAGTCCTTCTAAGTCTTCTCGGCCTGTATTCCGGAAAGTTCATGTCTTACCCCTCTCTTTCCCGTAGTATTCAGCCATTGCCTCGGTCAGCGCGGGTATTGTGTATTTTTTCGGCATTATGTCAACCTTGAGGCCGTGCTCTCTGGCTGTATCAGCTGTTATCGGGCCTATGCACGCGATTTTCGCGCGTTTTAAAAGCGCGGGCAGCTCCTTTTTGCCGAACAAGGCCGCGAAGTTGGTTACAGTCGAGGATGATGTAAAGGTTACGGCGTCAATCGAGCCCTGTTTGAGGAGTTTTTTAATCTCCCTGACATTTTCCTTTGGCTTGATTGTCATATACGCGGGCGTAACATCAATATGACCGCCGAGCCTTATTATCTCCTCAGGCAGAATCTCACGCGCTTTTAGCGCCCTTGCGAGAAGAAACCTTTTGCCCTTTATATTTTTTTTGCCGAGCGCCGCTATGACGCCCTCTGCCTTGTATTCCTTTGGAACGAGGTCAACCTTTATGCCGAGCTTTTTAATTTCCTCCTCTGTCTTGGGGCCTATGGCGCATATTCTTACGCCCTTAAGCTCCCGTAAATCGTATCCGAGCCTGTAGAGCCTCTCAATAAAATATTTTACACCATTTGCGCTCGTAAATACAGCCCAGTCATAAGTGGAAAGCCTCTTTATGGCCCTATCGAGTTTTTTATAATCAGGCGGGGGCGTTGTTTTGATTGTCGGGAACTCGATTGGCTCTGCGCCAGAGCCTTCAAGGAGCCTTGAGAATACCCCGGCCTGTTCCGCGGCCCGCGTGATGAGCACGCGCCTTCCGAACAAGGGCTTTGACTCGAACCAGTCGAGTTTTTCATTAAGGCTTACCACATCGCCGACTACGGTTATGACCGGCGGTTTTAGAGCCGCCTTAAGCGATAAGGCGGCGATGTTATCAAGCCTGCCTTTTATTGTCTTTTGCTTTGTCATTGTGCCCCAGCGTATGAGCGCAACAGGCGTGGAAGGAGGCCAGCCGTTTCCTATAAGTTTTTTTGAAATAAGCGCGAGGTTCTTCCAGCCCATGAGGAAAACGAGAGTGCCTCTTCCGGTGGAAAGTCTGTCCCATTCGATGTTCGCCCTTTTTTTAAGAGGCGCCTCCTGCCCGGTGATGAATGTAACCGAAGACGCCATGTCCCTGTGCGTAAGCGGTATGCCTGCGTAAGCCGGGGCCGCAATAGCGGATGTTACTCCGGGTATGACCTCGAATGAGAGCTTTGCCTTGACAATGGCCTCTGCCTCTTCTCCGCCCCTTCCGAAGATAAAAGGGTCTCCGCCCTTGAGCCTTACGACAATCTTGCCTTGCTTGGCCTTTTTTATGATGAGTTTGTTAATATCATCCTGCGGCATTGTCTTAAATGAACCTTTTTTGCCCACATATACGGCCTCAGCGCCTTTTTTCGCGTGCATGAGAAGCCTTGCGTTGGCGAGAAAGTCGTATATGATGCAATCAGCCTCTTTGATTGCTTCAAGGGCCTTTACCGTTATAAGCCCCGGGTCCCCTGGGCCTGCGCCGGCGAGATATATCTTTCCGATAGGCATGTTTCGCATCCTTATATAATCTATCAACAACACAATTTTTAATCTTATCAGATACTTTGCTTTTTCGCAATCTTAAGGGTTTTGACGCATAACTTTTCTTTGACAAGGCATATAAGCGGTGCAATAATTTGCCAAATAGAGACAAAACCATTTAAGATAAGGAGGTCTTTATGAAAAAAGTGCTTGTCCCTCTTGCACCGGGTTTTGAGGAGATTGAGGCTGTGGCGATTATTGACATCCTGCGCAGAGCCGGGGCTGATGTTACGGTAGCCGGGACTGTTGACAGCCCCATCACAGGCCAGAACAGGATGAAGCTCCTTGCTGATGTTTCGTTGGATTCAATAAACCCTTCTTCCTTTGACATGGTGGTGCTTCCGGGCGGAGGGGTCGGAACGGAAAACCTTAAAAAGGACGCAAGGGTAAAAAAGGCTGTTGAGGAGCTTTTTTCAAGGAACAAGACTGTTGCGGCAATATGCGCGGCTCCGACAGTGCTATCAGCAATAGGCATAACAAAGGACAGGACAATCACGAGCTATCCGGGCGTAAGAGGCCAGCTCAAGGCAAAAAAGGTCTCTGATGAAAGGGTTGTCGTTGACGGCAACATAATAACGAGCCAAGGCCCGGGCACGGCAATCGAGTTTGCCCTGAAGCTCGTGGAG
>CAYIRV010000223.1:0-3265 GCA_964365865.1 uncultured Thermodesulfobacteriota bacterium
GTCTGCTTTGTTCTGACGCTCTGTATGCGCATCTACTTATGGCGCTGTGTTTAGCAACACCTTTCCTCTCTAAGCGCCTCAATCCCCTCCCTCACTATGAAGACCACTATCACGAGGGCTGATACAGGGTCAGCCCACCAGATACCCCAGAGGAAGTTAAGCCCCAACCCGACAAGGAGCGCTATTGACAGGAGCGAGCAGATGAATGTCTGCCTTGAGTCAGCCTCAAGGGCCTTGCTCGTCATCTTCCTCGCAATGGATAATTTTGAATAGGACAAGAGAGGCATTATGACAGCGGACAGGGCCGCGATGATGATGCCGAAAAGCGACGGCTTTGGATGTTCATGTAAATACAGCTTTCTCGCGGCCTCGAAAAAAATATATGCGCCGAGGATAAAAAAGCTTATGCCCACGAGGAATACGGCGCGTTTTTCGATTTTCTCCTCTTGCTCAGGGCTTACCTTTCCAGTAACAGAGAGCCTCCGGATAAGGATAATGCCAGAGGCAGACTCAACTGCGCTGTCGAGGCCGAACCCGATAAGCGCGATGCTGCCGGAGAGGTATCCCGCAAGCACGGAGAAAACCCCTTCGAGAACATTGTATCCTACCGTGAAGTATTCGAGTAAAAGGGCTTTTCTGTGCAGGGTTGTCATGGTGGGCAAGTTCGGGCCTTACTGAGAGTGCCGTATCCAGTATCCCTCAGCCTCTTCCACATCCGCCTTGCAGCCGATTATAAGCGGGGTTCTCTGGTGCAACTCAGCCGGTATGATGTCGAGGATTCTCTGGCTTCCGTTCGAGGCCTTTCCTCCGGCTTGTTCAGCAACGAATGCCAGAGGGTTTGCCTCATACATCAGCCTTAATTTTCCGTTCTTCGCCTTTTTGTCGGCAGGATACAGGAACACCCCGCCTTTCAAGAGGTTCCTGTGAAAGTCTGCGACGAGCGAGCCTACATAGCGGGCGGTTGTGTCCTTTCCGTGTTCTTTGATTTTTTTGATGTATTCGCTCGTGCCCGGAAGCCAATATTTTGTGTTGGCCTCGTTTATGCTGTAAATATTGCCCTGAGCAGGCATGCGGATGTTTTCGTGGGACAGGAGAAATTCGCCCACGCTCGGGTCGAGCGTAAAGCCGTGCACCCCGTGGCCTGTCGTGTAAACGAACATGGTGCTCGAGCCGTAGAGGATGTAGCCGGCGCATACCTGCTCTGAACCCGGCCTTAAGAAGTCTTTTTCAGTTATCTCTCGGCCTGTTGAGCACTTGAGGATGGAAAAAATCGTGCCCACGCTTATGTTGACATCTATGTTGGATGAGCCGTCGAGCGGGTCAAACAGCAGGAGGTGATGCCCCCGGCAGCTCTTGTCTACGGTTATTATGCCCTCGCTCTCCTCTGAGGCCATGCCGGCGAGGTGGCCGGCCCGCTCCATTGTCCTTATGATGGCGGCGTTTGCGAGAACATCGAGCTTCTGGACATCCTCGCCGTGGACATTCCTGCTCCCTATGCCGCCGGTTATGTCAATAAGGCCGGCCCTGTTCACATCGCGGGATATTATTTTTGCCGCGACAACAAGGTCGGAAAAAAGGGAAGTGAAGCTTCCTGATGCAGAGAGGCACATCCTCTGCTCTTCGAGAAGAAACTGGGTAAGGGTCATTCCAGAGGTCACTTTAGCCCTCCTGTCATCATTAATGACCCCCTCACCCTTATCCTCTCCCCGCTGGGGAGAGGATAAAGGTGAGGGGCATAGCGGGAGCGGGTTTCTAAAAAGACTGTTTTGAAGCAAGCTCATCAAGAAAGCGGAAGTCCTCAAGCTCCTTTACCGTGAAAAGCCCGGGGTATTTTTCATCATCGAGAAGGATTTTTTTTACATTGCCCTGCCAGAGCGATATGAAAAGCCCCTTTTCATCCTCTGTTGCCGTGCCCTGCAGCACAAGCTGGATAAGCGAGCCGAGCCTGTTGTCCTGCTCCATTGCCTGAGGGTTGTATGTTACCTTTACGGCTTTTTTTGTATCCTCCCTCTGGAACACGAAGGCATTGAACTCCGGGTCTTTTTCGTCAAAGAAGAGTTTAAAACATCTTGAATACCTGCCTCCGAGGCCCTTGAATCCCGTTATTCCGCTCGCGCCTGTTATAAAGGAAATCACCTGAGCCTGCGGCCCGTATGCAAGGTCCTGAGGCCCGCCTTTGATAAGGACTTTTATGTTGCCGCGCACAGGGGTTTCATTGTTGTAAAGGGCCTTTAATGCCTTTGCGGTAACTTTATACGCGCCTGACACAGCCGGGCAGGAATGGCCCGCAAGCATTATTGCGTCAGTGTAATGGAAGATGAACTCCTCCCCTTCATTCTGAGCGCCGAGCACATACGCAAGAGGGTCTTTTAGTCTTATTGGTTCAACAAGGTCGAAAAACTCCTGTTTCCAGCGGCTCATCTCTTTTTTCATGTGCCTGCAACCTTAAGTTTTATTTTGCATCCAGCTTGAAAAGTTTAACAAACTGAGTTGAGAAGTCAAATTGTTTAACCCCGTTTTTATGTCTAACGCTACACCTTGTTCATGATTGGTATCAGCTTTTTCTTCGCTTCCTCATATGCCCTAACGATGTGTCTTTTGAGATACAACTTTTGGGAGCCAAAGAAAAAGCACACATCATCTTCGTATTTTGACCTTATTTGCACATCCCCAATGCTTATTAAGTTCACTTGACCATATGCAAAGGTGTAACTGATACGTGCATTGCACTCTTCGTAATAATGGTTCTCAGAATCTATATGGCAAATCGCGTTACGTACAAACGCAATTGCCTCGCTAACATTTTTCACGCGGTCTGTGATGTTGACATCGTCTGTAAAGTCAACTGCCCCCGCATAAATCTTTGCTTTTTCCATCAAGTCACGAACTCTGATAAGGAGTTCAGTCAACGCCGATTGAACCAAAGGATGTTCCATATTTTCGGGGCTGAAAATTCCGCAACGCAGTATTTTCTCGACCCGATTAAAACTCGACTCAATATCTGATTTTGTGATGTCATCCATTCCAAAACCATATTTTTTTAAAAGTGTTTCAAAGTTCCCGGCTCTCGCCGCGTTTGTGTGCGGTAAGCGCCTCAGCAACTAAAATTTCAAGCTTGCCTGCCTGAATATCAGCCTCTATCTGGCGATCCCATTCATCGGAATCAAATTCCACAAACCATTCACGAAAAGCCGAAAGCTCTTTACGGGAAAATTTTAGCACCTCTTTTTCAAGCTCCTCAATCCTGCTTTTCATAAGTAGTTAC
>CAYIRV010000224.1:0-3263 GCA_964365865.1 uncultured Thermodesulfobacteriota bacterium
GTCAACGGTGCCATAAGCGCTCATCATGATTACCGTCTGCTCAGGCTTCTTGGACTTAAGCGCCTTCAAGAACTCGAGCCCATCCATGCCCGGCATCTTTATGTCGCAGAGCACGAAGTCAAAGTCGTCTGACTCGACCGCGGCAAGGGCCTTTCCCGCGTCAGCAAAGGAAACGGCCTCAGAGCCCTCTCTCTTGAGTATTACCGAGAGCATGTGGCGCATGGACTCTTCGTCGTCTATTATCATTACCCTCATCCACTCCTCCCCATCAGCCCCTCCATGACGGCAAGATTACCGAAAAGCACGAGCCTTGGCCCGCCTGTGTCCTAAAGATGATATCGCCGCCGTATGCCTTGATGATGGAATTAGACACGAAAAGCCCTAACCCCGTGCCGCTTCCCGCGTTTTTGGTGGTAAAGAACGGCTCGAATATTTTTTTAGAGTCCTCGTCGCTTATGCCTGCCCCTGTATCGGCAACCTTCACTGCCACGAACTCCTTTTCCTCATGCAGGGCATCCGAGAACAGCGCTGGCTGGTCGTCCTTCCTCCGCCTGCGGCGCTGGGACGAATCCACCGGATGGCTTTCCACAACGGTCTCGACAGTAACGAGCTTATTGCCGGCAACGCCCTTCATGGCCTGCGCGGCGTTTATAAGGATATTCATGATTACCTGCCTGAGCTTGCCATCGTCAATAATCACCTTGGGTATGCCTTGCCCCAAAGACCTTAAGACCTCCACTCCCTCGAAGTCCTTGAGGACCGTAACGGTGGAGACTGCATCTTCAACAAGGGCGTTCACATCAACAGGGGCAGCGGGCTTGCGCGGACTCCGCGAGATGTCGAGAAAGCCCCTCACGATGGAATCCATCCTCGACGCCTCTTTCCCTGCCCTCTCAAGTATTTCCGCCTCATCGTCAGGCGCAATCCCGGGCTTTGAGAGTATGTCAATATACCCCCTCACCGCTCCGAGCGGGTTCCCTATCTCGTGCGCAATGCCTGCGGCGAGCCTTCCCACTGCCGCAAGCGTAGATGACCGGAGGAGTTCCTCCTGCGCGGCCATAAGCTCCTTATTGAGCCTCTCAAGCGCCTTTATCTCTCCTGAGAGCCTCGCTGCCATGGTATTGAAGGACTCCGCGAGCCTTCCGACCTCGTTATCCGCGTTCACAACAGCCCGCTCGTTGAGCGCGCCGCCCGCTATCCTCCTTGCGGCTTCCTCAAGCGCCTTTACAGGCATTATTATTGACTTTGAAAGGAAGAATACCCCGAAGAGTATTATTATACCCGCGTCTAAGGCCGCGTAAAGCAAAAGAAGACGCCTTATGCCGGCCGTATCCTCCAACACATCCGCAAGCGAAAGGGTAAAATCAAAACTCCCACCCGCAGGGCCTACGCCGTCGAGGTACGCCTCCACAGCGAGGAGCCGGCCCGGGCCCCTCAAAAAACCGCTGCCGAGCCGCCGTATCCTGACCCCGTCGGAGATTGAAATAAGCTCGCCCTCTTCCTTAGAAATCTCCCCTGCCCTCAGTATGATGTTTCCCGCGCCGTCCTTCAGGACATAGTCCTTTATGCCGAGCCCTTTCATCGCCGCGTCCGTAAGAAATCCCTCCCCCGGCTGCAATTGCAATGCCACGGCCGCCTTCCCGCGCAACGCGGCCTTCATGAAGCCCGCGGCCCGGCTCGCCTCGTCCGCCTTCCACTGAAGCGCCCTCCCTTCTATAAGGCTCAGGCTCATGATGCCGATAAGCCCTATGCCGGCCATGGTCGTAATGACTATGCCTATTATGAGTTGCGCCCTTATGCCGAGTGAGGTCTTCAATGGTATTTTTCACGCTTCACGGTATCTATGACAAAGGAGAAAGCCTCTCTAAGTAGAGACCTATGAGCTCCTGTCCGTAGAAAAGATATATGAGCGCGCCCGCGGCCAAGAACGGGCCGAACGGAATCGCGTGTTTTGAACTCCTGTGCTCAAGCGCCATAACGGTAAGCCCGAAGGCCGCGCCGAGGAAAGACCCGGCAAAAAGCGTAAGAAGAACGCCCTTCCATCCGAGAAACGCCCCTATCATGGCCAAAAGCTTTATGTCCCCGCCGCCCATGCCTTCGGCGCCTGCGATGAAGTGATATGCGGCGGCTATCATTAAGAGGACCCCGCCTCCGAGCAGCATGCCTATGACAGAGTTGATTACGCCCGGAGACTGCAAGAAAAACGAAGCAACAAGGCCGACGGCTATGCCCGGAAGGCTTATCACATCGGGTATTATCTGAAGCTCAAGGTCTATAAATGTAACGACTATAAGGGCCGAGGCAAAGGCGAAATATATGAACAACTCAGGAGAGAGACCCCAGCGCCGCATAAGCATGGCCGAAAAAAAACCGGCCATTGCCTCGACAAGCGGATATTTCAAGGAAAACGGGGCGCGGCAGTGCGCGCACCTTCCGAGGAGCACGATATAGCTGACGAGCGGTATGTTGTAATAGAACGGGATGCGCCTTAAGCAGTGCGGGCACCTCGATGCCGGCGATACGATTGAAACGCCCCGCGGCAGCCTGTGTATGCACACATTCAGGAAGCTGCCGACGACTGAGCCGAAGACAAAAGCGATGATTAAGATTACCGGGTCGGTCAATAGGCTCCCTTGGTAATGCTCCCTTCCATATCCTCCCCCTTTGTAAAAGGGGGATACAGGGGGACTTAACCTTCATCTACATCGCCCGGAAATTCAAACAATTCTACAGCGTCTCCGGCATATATTCCTTTCTCTTCCTTTCCACCGCTGCTATTATGTCAGCGGCCTGACGGACGGCATCCACGGAATCCTTCTCCGTTATCACCTCGGCGGGTATGCCGCCCGGAAGCGCGTCCGGGAAGCGGGATGTCTTGTAGTAGATGTCAAGGCTCGTTGTCCTGCCGACGAACTTTTTAAACCCCTCGTCGTATGTCATGGCCCTGTCAAGGAGGTCCTGCACTGATTTGGTCTCTTTCGCGTCTTCCTTACTGAGGAACAGAAAGGCCCTCAACGCCTTTGCCGCGGCCTGCTGGGCCCAGAAGCACGCAGGCGCGAAGAACCCGCCCTGACGGTTCCAGTCAGAGACCTTCAAGTCGTATTCAGCCTGCCTTAGCCACCTGTCCGCCTCTTTGAAGAGAAGCTCCATGTATAACCCCCCTTAATCCCCCCTATAATCGGCCCCCTTCCTCTTATCCCTCCCCCTTTATGGGGGAGGGCAGGGTGGGGGCTAAAGGGGGGAGGATATGGAAGTGTTCATTA
>CAYIRV010000225.1:0-3250 GCA_964365865.1 uncultured Thermodesulfobacteriota bacterium
TGACGACGAAGCCCCCGAAGTCCCTGGTGCCGGGCTGATATGCCGCCTCCTTCACGACCTTACCGCCCTGCCTTGAGACCTCGGCCCTGAAGGCCGCGGCAAGCTCGGCCCCGTAGTTGTTGGCGGGATGGAGGAGCACGAAGGACTTAAGCCCGTTCCTGAGCGCGTATCCCGCGATTGCCGCAGCCTGCTCGCGCGGGGTCAGGGAATTCCTGAAGACATATTCCCCTGCCGATGTTATGCCCTCTTTCTGTGAAAGGGCCACGAGAGGGACCTTCCCCGCCTCGGCCCGGAGAGCCGCCTGTTGGGCCGTGGCGCTGAGGAGCGGACCCACGATACCGGCGACCCCGTTGTCTTTTGCGAACTCGTCAACCGCGGCCTCGGCTCCAGCCGCATCGGCTGAGGCGTTTTTTACGCGCACCTCGATCGGCCTTGCCTTTTTGTCAAAAATCCCTGCGGCAAGGAGGATGCCCTGCAGGGCGTCCTCGGCAAACAGGGAGTACCGGCCTTCGAGCGGAAGAAGCGCGCCGATAGCCGCAGCGCCCTTGGTGCTCTTCTCCCATCCGGTTATTGAGGCGATGTCCTTTATAAGCCTCTTTGACTTTTCAGCGGCCTCGGCTGAGGCCGAGGGGTGCGCGGCAACTATCTCCAGAAGGCCCGATGCGTCCGTGAACTCGCCGTCCTTATACATGAGAAAGGCAAGCCCGTAGAGCGCATCAGGGAGATGCGCGCTCTCAGGATATTTCCTTATAAACCTTCTTAATGCGTCCTTTGCCTTTTGATAATCCTTTTCTGCCGCGTAAATCCTTCCGAGGTTCAGGAGTTCGATGTCGGCCCTCGCGCCATAGGCCCCATTTTCAATGCGCTCTTCGATCTCCGCCGGGGCAACAAACGCCGGAACGGACTCCTGAGCGATGGACAGGTTAAATGCCGGATGAACGGCTGATAAAACGGCTGAAACAACGAGCGCCTTGATTAGGAAGGGGGTGCTCATCTCATTCGAATATTTCCTTGACCTTGGAGAAAAAATTACTCTTAAGAGGGGTGCTGTCCTCGCCGCTTATGGATGAGAACTCGATAAGAAGCTCCCTCTGCCTCTTTGTAAGCCTTGTCGGGGTCTCGACCTTGATGACGACCTGCTCGTCCCCGCGCCTGCCTGTGCGCACGGACGATATGCCTTTTCCCTTGAGCTTAAAGACCTTGCCTGATTGCGTGCCGGCCGGTATCTTAAGGGTTTCCCTTGCTTCGAGCGTTGGCACATCTATATCGGCCCCGAGGGCCGCCTGAGTAAAACTCACTGGCACCTCGCATACCAAGTCGTCTTCCTCTCTTCTGAATATCGCGTGCGGCAGAACGCTCACAAAGGCATACAGGTCGCCGTTCGGGCCTCCCCTTTGCCCCGGCTCCCCCTGACTCGTTACCCTGACCCTCATGCCATGAGCAACGCCTGCCGGCACATTTATGGAAATGGCATGAGCCTTCTCAACCCTGCCTCTGCCTCTGCATTCGGAGCACGGGTTCTTTATGACAACCCCCTGCCCCCCGCACGAAGGGCACGGCCTCGCTATGGTGAGAAAGCCCTGCTGGAACCTTACCTGTCCCCTGCCGCCGCATGCCGCGCACGGCACGGGCGCAACGCCGGCCTTTGCCCCGGTGCCCTTGCAGCCCGCGCAGACAACAGCCCTCGCAGCATCAACCTTTTTCTCGCACCCGTTGGCCGCCTCCTCGAATGTAAGCTCAAGGTCGTATCTTAAATCAGCACCGCGCTCTGGACCGGGTCTCTGCCTTTTACCGCCGAAAAAACCGGAAAAAACCTCGCCGAAGAGGTCGTCGAAGTCAGCTCCGAATCCCTGCTCCCTGTAACCTCCATGGCCTGCGCCCACATAGCCAAACCTGTCGTACTGCGCCCTTTTATCAGGGTCCTTAAGGACCTCGTATGCCTCGTTTATGAGCTGAAACTGCTCCGTGCTCTCCTTGGCGCCGCCGCTCTTGTCAGGATGGCACTGGTGCGCGAGCCTCCTGAAGGCCTTTTTAATCTCCTCGTCGCCGGCGCCCCTGTCAACGCCGAGTATCTTGTAATAGTCTTTTTCTTGCATGTATTGCGATGGTAAACGGAGGGTGAATCTCGTTATCACCCTCCCCCCTTCCCGTTGCAATGTAAAGCGCAACGGGAGCCCAGCCCCTCCCATCAAGGGAGGGGGTTTCAATCGTCCCCTTCCTTTCCCCCTCCCCACTTGCGGGGGAGGGTCAGGGTGGGGGCTTTGGATACCCGCGGTAATCTGCGGGTAGGTTCATTCAGTTGGGCATTGCCGGTTTTCTGGCCACGGCCACCATGGAAGGCCTGAGGAGCCTGCCCTTGAAGAGATACCCTTTCTGAAGCTCCTTGACCACCACCTCAGGGCCGTCCCCGGCGTCATCGTGGCTGATGGCGTGGTGAAGGGTTGGGTCAAACCTCTCGCCCTCGGCCTTTATCTCCTCGATGCCGGACTTCTTGAGCGTCGCGAGCATTTGCTCTATGGTGAGCCTCACGCCCTCTCTCAGGGATTCGATGTTGTTATGCCCTGCGTTTGAATGCTCAAGCGCCCTCTGCAGATTATCGAGCACAGGAAGAAGCTCTGTTATGAGGCCCTCGTTTGAAAAATTAACGAGTTCGGCCTTCTCCCTTTCAACCCTCTTTTTATAGTTATCGAGGTCGGCAGAGGCCCTTAAAAACCTGTCGTAGTTTTCCTTGGCCTCATTTGCCTTTGCTTCATTTTCGGCCATAAGCAAAGTGAGCTCGTCCTCCGGCGCCGTTGCTTTTTCGTTGGCAACAGGGGCTTCGCGCTCGCCGGCCTCTTCCCCATCCCCTTTCCATTCCCCTTTTTTGTTTTCTTCGTTCATATCAGTCCCATATCCACAGGGTCAGAACATCTCTGAAAGGAGAACCGAGGCGTATCCAACGAGCGGGACCACCTTTGAATAGTTCATCCTCACGGGCCCGACAACCCCAAGCGAGCCTCTGCCGAGTCTGATTGCCGCGCACGGGGCGATGACAAAGCCCAAACCCTCGAACTCCTTTACGCTCGTCTCCGAGCCCAAGTATATGCTTATGCCGCGCGCATCAGAGCACTGGTCAAGTATCTTTATAAGGAGCCTCTTTTCCTCGAACGCGGCGAATATGCCCCTCATCCTGTCGAAGTTATCCCTGAACTCCGGCTGCTCCAGCACATTCACCTTGCCGTCGAGATACAGGGCGTCTTCCCCGCCCACC
>CAYIRV010000226.1:0-3245 GCA_964365865.1 uncultured Thermodesulfobacteriota bacterium
GGCGGCGAGGAGCGAGGAATGAGGCGTATTTCGTATATACGCCGCAATGACGAGCGACGAAGCCAACGAAGCAGATGGACTTTTTCAGCAGCCTGTTAGGAGGGTATATGGCTGAAGGCAAATACATTGTTGTCTTGATGACAGCGCCGAATGAGGATGACGGCGCGGCAATCGGCAGGAAGGTCGTTGAGGAGGGCCTTGCTGCCTGCTGCAACATAGTGCCGAAGATACGTTCAATCTACATGTGGAATGGCAAAACCTGCGACGAGCCCGAGGCCCTCTGCATAATGAAGACGCGGGCCGTGCTTTTCGAGAGGCTCAAGGCCCGCATCAGGGAGCTTCACGGCTACGAGGTGCCTGAGATTATAGCCGTTAATATCGAGGCCGGGCTAAAGGAATATCTCGACTGGATAGACTCGGTTACTGTCGGCATTGAGGCTCATTGACGGTCGAGGGTATTTGGCTTCTTTTATGCGCTCCTCCGCTGTCTTTGAGAATTAACCCTTCAATGCCAAAAGAACCTCGTCCACATGGCCCGCGACTTTTACATCCCTCCAGAGCCTTTTTATCCTGCCGTCCTCACCTATGAGGAATGTCGAGCGTATGATGCCTTTTGCGGTCTTGCCGAAGCTCTCTTTTTCGCCGTATGCGTTGTATGCGGCGGCCGTTGTTTTATCCGGGTCGCTTAAAAGCGGGAAGGCAAGGCCGTGCTTTTCCTGAAAGCCCTTATGCGATTCCGGCGAGTCAGGGCTGACGCCCAAGACCATAACGGCTGCGGCGGCAATCCTCGCCATGTTGTCCCTGAAGTCGCACGCCTCCTGAGTGCAGCCGGGCGTGTCGTCCTTGGGGTAAAAGTAAATGACGGCCATTTTGCCAACGCAGTCCTTCAGTGAAAACTCTTTTTCATCCCCTGCCTTGTCAATGCCTTTCAGCGTGAAATCAGGCGCCTTGTCGCCTTCTTTAAGCATGGCCTTGCCCCTCCTTCCGGCTATTTAGGTATGGAGACATTCCTTGTAAAACCGTATTTTTTGAGTATCTCCCATCCCTCAGGGCCGCTTACATATCTTATGAAAGCAGCGGCTTCGTTTTTATGCGCGCTGTTTTTTACCACAGCCGCGGCCTGAGTTATGGGGCTGTGGAGCCCCTCGTCAATGGGCGTGTATGCGGCCTCAGGGACATCGGCGATTGACAGCGCGATTATCCCGGCCTCTGCGTCGCCTGTCTGGATGTATTTAAGGGCTGTCCTTATATTTTCAGCGTAGACGAGCTTGTGTTTCACCTTTTCCCAGACCCCGGCCTTTGTAAGGGCCTCCTTTGCGGCAAGGCCGTATGGCGCATGCTCAGGGTTGGCGATTGCTATGTTTTTCACCTCGGGTTTTAAAAGGTCTTCGAGAGACCGGACATCAATAGCGTTTTTTTTGTTTGCCGCGAGCACGAGCCTCCCGCTCGCGTAAAGGGTTTTCGTTTCAGGGAGTATAAGGCCTTTTGCCTCAAGCCTTTCGATGTGTTTTACATCCGCGGAAAAGAACAGGTCGAACGGCGCGTTGTTTTCTATCTGATGGGCGAGGTTGCCTGTGGAGCCGAAGGATATGACGGCCTTTATGCCTGTTCTATTTTCAAATTGCCCGGAGATTTCCTTAAGCGCGAAAGAAAGGTCAGAGGCCGAGGCTATCAAGAGGCTTACTTCTTCCGAAGCCGCCGGAAGGCTTAGAGCCGCAAATAGAAAAAATACGGCGATATATACGATGCGGGCAAGCAAACGGCCGCGTTGTCCAAAGGGCGATATTGTCTTATGGTTCCTCATAATGCCCCAACGCGGGTCTTCATTCAGAGGAGCCGCGCAGTGGAGAATCCGAGGAAGAGAAAGGCGATGCCGCAGAGGTTATGAAGCGCGACATTGCCGAAGGCGAGGAAATATCTCGAAGCCCTCAACAGTTCGCTCGTCTCGAACATGAATGTCGAAAATGTCGTGAACGCGCCCAAGAAGCCCGTAAGGAGCACGGCCCTCAGAATCGAGGCGTTGGAAAAGCGCGCCTCGGCCAATGCCCATACAGCCCCGAAGAGGAAAGACCCGGCCATGTTCACCGCGAAAGTGCCCCACGGGAAGCTCATCCCGGTCGAGCGCTGAACAAGGGAGCCGAGCCAGTACCGGGCAATGGTTCCGACTGCCCCTGCAACGGCTATAAGGATGAGCTTTGATGAGGAATCCGACATGAGGTTTATCTACAATCTTATACGATTTTCCATGTGTGAAAGCAAATCATTTCACGGCCCGGAGTTGACTATTGCGGCGTAAAGATGATACTTTTATGTCAGGTCTTCTATCTAACAGGCAGAATAGGGGGGTAAGGTTTATTGAACGCAATATTCTCTGACAGCTCGTCTCTGTGGGTCATGATAGCATCCGCCGGGCCCATGGTTAAGTTCATCCTGCTCGTTCTCCTCGGGTTCTCGGTTTTTTCATGGGCCATAATCATATATAAGCTTATACTCCTCAGAAGGGTCGAGAAGGAAGGCAGGGCCTTCCTCGATATATTCTGGGACAAGAGGCAGTTTTCCCAGATTAACGTTGCTGCCAAGACCTTTAAGAACACCCCGCTCGCAGGGCTTTTCATCGCCGTCCACAACGAGCTTGCCGGACAGACTCGCTTGGCTGAAGGCGCGAAAGAAGGCGCAAGGCAGGAATTTTCCATATCCAGGGACGACATCGAAAGGCTCCAGCGCGTGCTTAGAAAGGCCGAGGCCGTTGAGGCGTCGAAGCTCGAATATTCGGTCCCGTTCCTCGCCACTACCGGCAATACCGCGCCGTTCATCGGGCTTTTCGGAACGGTCTGGGGCATAATGGAGTCATTCAGGAGCATAGGCGCTAAAGGCGCGGCGAGTCTGGCGGTGGTCGCTCCGGGCATTTCAGAGGCCCTTGTGGCCACTGCCATGGGCCTTATCGCGGCCATACCCGCGGTCATCGGATACAATCACATAATGGCCCGCATAGACAGGGTGATTCAGGAGATGAGCGGCTTTTCATCCGACCTGCTTAATATCGTGGAAAAGCAGGCCGTGAAAAAAAACATGGAGAGGGAGAAGGATGGCTCTTGGGACTGAAAGACCTAACAGCAGGGGCAGGTATATGTCCCAGATTAATGTTACGCCGTTCGTTGATGTGATGCTCGTCCTTCTTATAATCTTCATGGTTACCGCGCCTATGATGCAGGAAGGGATAGATGTCAGGCTCCCGCAGGTGAGCG
>CAYIRV010000227.1:0-3231 GCA_964365865.1 uncultured Thermodesulfobacteriota bacterium
GCGCCGCAGAGACTATATGCCTTTGAAAGCAGCTCGTCGTAGAGGTTTCTCTCCTCCGCCATATCCTCCCTGAGCCGCGCCCTCAACTGCCCGACGGTCAGCCCTCCTCCTATCGAGTTCAGATAATTCCCTATCCTCTCAAGGTCAAGCCCTGATATGTCAATGTCCGTCCTTACAAACCGCGTCCGGGCCAGACCGAGCGTGGAAACGAAGACAACGACAAGGCCGTTTCTCTCAACCGGCAGGAGCCTTATGTGCCTTATGACAAAGCTCTCCCTCTCAGGTATGAATAAAAGCCCGGCGCACCCTGTCAGGGACGACAGCACCCTCGTGGTGCCTGTAAGCATGTCCTCGATATTCGACGGCCCGTCAAGGCATTTCCTGAGAAATTCCTTTGCCTCCTCGGTCGGCTCCTCGACCTCCAAAAGGCTGTCCACATAAAAGCGGAACCCCTTCTCGGTCGGCACCCTGCCGGCGGATGTATGCGGCTGGGCAAGGTATCCGGCGCCTTCAAGCTCCGCCATGATGTTTCTTATGGTGGCCGGGCTTACGCCCCCGAGCGAGGCGGAATACGAAGACGCCACTGCCTTTGACCCCACAGGCTCCGCCGAGAGGATATACTCCTTCACAATGGCGGCGAGTATCGCGCCCTGCCGTTCGGTGAGACCGGACGCAGCCTCGTGTTTAAGGATTCTCTTCTTCATAAAAAAACGCCTTATGCCTTATGATTGACGGCTCACGGCATTAAATTGTCCATTTTAGAAAATACCAGCCGCATAAGACAAAGTCAAGATAGAAAACCGGGCGTGTTCAGGGTTGAAACATGAACCCGCAGTTCAGGGTTGCATTTAAAATCAACAGGCCGCTGCAATGAGGGCTGAAAACACCTCGTTCGACACGAGCGCGCCCTTGAGGGTTAGGGAAAACCGGTCTCGGCTTTTCTTAAGAAAGCCGTCTCCAGCGAAGAGCGCGGCTTTTTCCGCAGCGTCTTTTATCTCAATGCCATATAGGTTTGAAAGCTCATTAAAATCAATACCTTTGTCAAACATCCTAAGACCAAGCATTATGTCTTCAGCTATTGCGTTATCCCTGCTTAAAACCTCGAACCCGGCCTCTAACCGCTCCTCACCCTCAACAGCCTGCATGTATTCATATGGGTCTAAAATATTCCACCAGCGTCTGCCCCAGCCCTCTGCCTTCATGCAGGAATGGGCCGAGGCGCCAAGCCCGATGTATTCCCCTCCAAGCCAATACCTGCTGTTGTGAGCGCTTGAACGGTCAGGGAGGGAAAAATTTGAAATCTCGTAGTGCGCGTATCCCGCCCGTGTCAGGATGGACGAGGCTGAAACATACTGCCGCGCCTGTTCGTCTTCATCCGGGGCATTGAGAAGACCTTTTTCCCTCATGCCGTAAAACGGCGTGGACTCTTCTATTGTCAGGCCGTAAAGGGATATATGCTCAGGCCCCATGCGCACGGCCTTTAAAAGCGTTTCCTCCAAATCAGAGGAAGCCTGGCCCGGAAGCCCGCTCATGAGGTCAATGCTTATGTTTTCAAAACCAGCCTGCCTCGCTGAACTGAAGCCGGCAACCGCCGCCTTCTTGTCGTGGGTCCTTCCTATGGCCTTTAACAGCCTGTCGTCGAGCGCTTGAAACCCTATGCTCAAACGGTTTACCCCGGCGTCTCTATACCCCTTCAGGCTTTTTGCATTTAGCGTGTCAGGGTTTGCCTCCATGGTTATCTCGCTCTTGCCGTTATGATGAAAGGCATTGCTGATTGAAGATATTATGCGGGCTATCGTTGCCGGAGAAAATACGGAAGGCGTGCCGCCTCCGATGTATATGGATTCGAGGGCGCGGTCATGCAGGCATTGGCTTTCGAGCATGAGTCCAAGTTCCCTGACAAGGCACTCCGCATACCTCTTTTCAGGGATGGACGGCGCGGCAACAGATGAAAAACCGCAGTACAGGCACTTACGCACGCAGAACGGGATATGGACATAAACCCCTATCGTTTTTTTCTCTCCGAATACTCGCATAGCCTTTTTAAGACATCCGTTGGTCGTATTATGCCGAGAGGTCTTTTTGCATGGTCCACGACCAAGACCGCTGACACGGCTTTGCCGGAAAAAATCGGAGACAGCGCCTGAATACCGGCCTCCGGGGCCACGGTTATAAAGTCCCTGTCCATGAAGCCGTCAACCGGACTCCCGGCTTCTCTTGATATGAAGCCGGCAAGGCCGTCATGCCCGGATGATGCGAAGGCCGCGCTTACGATGGACGCGGCGCTCACCACCCCGGCGATGCTTCCGCATGAATCAATGACAGGGATGAGACGCGCCTTTTGAGCAGCCATGAGACTTATGGCCTTAATCAAAGGCTCGCCGCTATTCAAAACCGCCTCGCACTCAGTCATCATGTTTGCGACAATCATGCGCCTTATCCCTTGTTGATTGGCATTTTTCATCTATCAGTATAATACAATCCGTTCCTTTTTAAAAACAAATACGCGGAAATCGCAAGACGCGCGAATAACAGCCTTGACAAGGCAGTGAGACGCTCCATATCCCGCCTCTTCCAAGGACAAAAAAAATGACAAAAGCCATTGACTTCCAATCCCAAAAAACATAGTATCAAAAACAGCGGGGAGACTGATATTGGTTCTCCTTAAAAAATTTTTATCCGTTCCGGCGCTGCCGAAGGCGCCCTGCTTTAAAAACGCAAGTTCATGGCGCTCAGCCGCTTTTATACGAAAAATGAGCCTTGTTCCGACCTCGATAACAGTGCCCGCTTTCCGGATACCACTCCCATGTGAATTTTCATTTACGCGGTTCTCCTCGACCATAAACCTTTTATCTTTGGAAGATGTGCGCCGGCAATGAAGAATACAAACGTGTCAAAAACCGCCCGAACGCCCGCGATTACCGTTGATATACCGGCAAAATGGTATTTCCTCGTCTGCCTTGTCATTGCGTCCGTCATCTTGACAATCACATGGACAAAACCCGCCAGCCCGCTTTTGCTTGGAATTGAGGTATTCTCCACCATAATCTTGCTCTTTATCTTCGGGTCCTTCAGGTATCGGATAGACAAAAACGCCGTTACATATGGGGCGTTATTGATATTACTTGCAACCTTCTTCCCCATGTGGTGGCCCGATTCCGGTTTGCGCCATGAGTTCATTCAAACAGGAGGGGCGGCCATCTGGACCGCGGCCCGTGAGAATCTCCTCAC
>CAYIRV010000228.1:0-3226 GCA_964365865.1 uncultured Thermodesulfobacteriota bacterium
CTTTGACGGCGCGAAGCTCAATCCTGCGGGTCAATAGGCGGGACTGAATATGACACTCTATGAAGTCTGCATAAAAAGGCCGGTCTTCACAACCATGCTCGTGATGAGCCTCGTTGTGCTCGGGTTGGCCTCTTACAGGGAGTTGGGCGTTGACCTTTTCCCAAAGGTTGACATACCTACGATAACCATAACCACGCGGCTCGACGGAGCCGGGCCCGAGGAAATCGAGGCCCAGATAACCAAGAGTATCGAAGAGGCCGTAAATACCATTAACGGCATAGACGAGCTGCGCTCAACCACCATCGAAGGCCAGTCGCAGGTGTTCGCGAGTTTTGTCCTCGAAAAGGATGTTGATGTCGCCGCCAACGAGGTGAGGGAAAAGGTCTCGGCGGTACTGTCCCGGCTGCCGCCCGGAACCGACCCGCCTGTTATAGAAAAGTTCGACCCTGACGCCGCGCCCGTGATGTCCCTCGTGGTCTCAGGCAAAAGGTCTGCGAAGGAGGTAACGGAGCTTGCCGAGAAGAAGATAAAGCGCCGGCTCGAAGCCATTAAGGACATAGGCGCCGTATCCATAGTCGGCGGTAGGAAAAGGGAGATAAATGTCCGTGTTGACCCGTACAGGCTTGCAGCCTACGGGCTTTCCATACAGCATGTGAAGGATGCGCTCAGGAGGCAGAATGTCGAGACGCCGGGCGGCAGAATCACATGGCCGGGCGGAGAAGAGGGACTGCGGACCATGGGCCGCATCGAGGATGTCAGGGGGTTCGAGGACCTCATAGTGACGGACAGGAAGGGCGCGCCTGTCCGGCTGAAGGACATCGGGGATGTGATTGACGGCGAGGAGGAACCGAGGAGTCTCTCGCGCCTGAACGGAAATAACGCGGTTTCCATACTGATAAGGAAGCAGTCGGGCAAAAATACCGTTCAGGTCATTGACAAGGTCAAAGAACGGCTCGCAGAGATAAGAGCGTCGCTGCCGCCCGATATAAACATAGAGATAGTCATTGACCAGTCCAAGTTCATCAAGAAGTCCGTTGCTCAGGTCGAGGAGGACCTCGTGCTCGGAGGCATACTCGCGTCCCTTATCGTACTCCTTTTCATAAGGGATTTACGGGCAGCCCTTATTTCATTTCTTGCCATACCCACCTCGATTATAGGCACATTCACGATATTGAGATACATGGGGTTTACCCTGAACAACATGACGCTTCTCGCGCTTTCCGTGTGCACGGGCATAGTCATAGACGACGCCATAATAGTGATTGAGAACATCTTCAGGCACATGGATGAGGAAAAGAGGACGCCTTTCGAGGCGGCCATTCACGGCACAAAGGAAATCTCGCTCGCCGTCATGGCGACGACGCTCTCGCTCGTGGTCATATTCCTGCCGGTCGCGTTCATGTCCGGGATTGTCGGGAGGTTCTGGCAGAGTTTCGGGCTTACGGCCGCATTCGCCATAATGATATCCCTCCTCGTGGCCTTTACGCTTACGCCGTCCCTGTCAGCGCGTATGCTCAGGCCAAAGGAGAAGAAGCGGGAAAAAGGCTCGCGTATATATTCCATCGTTGAACAATGGTATCTCGCCATGCTGTCGTGGTGTCTTGGCCACCGCTTGGCCGCTGGCATAATGGCGGTTCTCATTCTTTTTTCGGTCGTGCCTCTTATGAAGGTCGTAAAGGCCGAGTTCATACCGGATGACGACATGAGCGAGTTCGAGGTGGTCGTCGAGACCCCGCCCGGCTCATCGCTCGAACGAAGTTCCGCCATGCTGAGGGAGGTCGAGGACGAGCTTAAGCCCATACCGGAGGTTACAAAACTATTCACGAACATCGGCTCAAGGGGCTCGTATATTTCCAATGTAACCGACGGCTCGATATATGTCGGGCTTAAACACCTGAGCCTTCGGAAGAGGAACCAGAGTGTAATCATGCAAGAGGCGCGGGAAAGGCTTAAAAAATTCACGCACCTGAGGACGGGCGTCCAGAACATCGGACTCATATCAGGCGGAGGGTTCAGGTCCACGCCGTTTAACCTCGTGGTAAGGGGCCCTGAGCTTAAGAGACTGGGGGAGTTCACATCAACGATGATAAAGAGGTTCGCCGCCATACCCGGCTTTGTTGACACTGACACGGGCCAGGCATTGAGGCGCCCCGAGGCGCAGCTTCACATTGACAGGCAAAAGGCCTCTGACTTAGGCGTAAAGGTGGATTCCATAGCATCGAGCCTCAGGACTATGGTCGGAGGGGAAAAGGTAACGGTGTTCAGGGAAGGGGACGACCAGTACAATGTAAGACTCAGACTCAAACCCGAGTTCAGGGACAAGGCCGAGGCCATAGGATTGCTGATGGTTCCAGACAGCGGCAACGGCCTTGTGAGTCTTTCCAACCTCGCGGCCATAGAGCGCGGCGAAAGCCCGGGGCAGATTGACCGATACGCTCAGGAAAGGCAGATTACGGTCATATCCAACCTTTACAACAAGCCGCTCGGAGAGGCCATGGCAGACGCGAACAAAATCATAAAAGAGATGAACCTCCCCCCCGAGTACTCAACCGGATTTCTCGGAAGGGGAAAGCTCATGCAGGAGGCATTCTTCAACTTCATTATCGCCTTTGTTTTGAGCCTCATTTTCATATACATGGTGTTGGCGGCACAGTTTGAAAGCTTCGTGCACCCGGTCGCCATCATGGCGTCAATATTCCTGAGCATACCGTTCGGCATATTAAGCCTCATACTCGCGGGCAGCACCCTGAACATCTACAGCATCATGGGCCTGTTCGTCCTTATCGGGGTTGTCAAGAAAAACGGCATACTTCAGGTGGATTACACCAACACATTGAGGTCAAGGGGCATGGAGAGGAACGATGCGCTGATGGAGGCCAACAGGGTGAGGCTGCGCACCATCCTCATGACAACGCTCGCGATCGTGGCCGGCATGCTCCCGGTAACACTCGGCAAAGGCGACGGCTCTCTGTCGAGGGCCTCGATGGCCATTGTCATAGTAGGCGGGCAGGCGCTGTGTCTCATCGTTACCCTTATCATAGTCCCGGTCATGTATTCAGCATTCGACGACCTGAGGGGTTTGAAACTCTTCGGCAAGGCCGGCGCTAAACCCATACTCAATAAGGCCGAAGGCGCATGAGCGGGTCTTGCCTTGTTTTTTTCTGATTAAAATCATATAATGATACAAATTAAGGTGATAGCATTGTCTTTGAGAATACATAGGTAA
>CAYIRV010000229.1:0-3216 GCA_964365865.1 uncultured Thermodesulfobacteriota bacterium
TTGCACAGGCCGCTCAAAACGCCCCAAATGCAAGACGGCGAGATGGGGATTTTTCAGCGGCCTGTCAGTTGTCCATCATGCCGAGGGCCTTTATGGCAAGGGCCCTCATCTTGTCATTCCCTTTAGCGGCAAAATAAAACATAGCATCTTCGGCCCTCTTGTCCCCTATACGGGCTATGGCCTCGATTGCCTTTTCAACGACACCCGGGTCCGTGTTTTTAAGCGCCTTCATAAAAGGGCCTAAAAGCCTCTGGTCGCTCCATTTGGCGAGGCCGTCAAGCGCGCACCTTACGACAATCGTGCTTGAATCGTTCAGCGCCTCCACGAGCATGGTAAGGGCGTGGCCGTCGCCTGATGTGGCGAGCACCCTTACGGCAGCGGCGCGCACATCCTCGGACTGGTCTTTCACGGCCTTGGCAAGAAGCTCGGACGGCTTTGGGCCTTTAAGGTCCGTAAGCGCGTATACGGCCCGGATTTTATCGAGCATCTCGCCGGAGTCTATCTTCTTCTGGAGGGTATCGAGATGCGTCCTCAACTGAAATTTTTCCAGCGCCTCGGCTCCGGCCCGCCGTATCTCCTCGTTCTTGTCCCGAAGGGCCTTCAGGAATATCTCTGTCCTCTTTTCCATGACATACATCCTATATCAAAATGCCCGTGAAGTTTCAAGGGTTTCGTTAGCCCAAACCCCGAACTCCTCAATCGCCCGCCGGGCCTGCCTTTCCCTCGCGTCCTTTCCTGAAATAGGCGGCAGTAGCCCGAAGTTGGCATTCATGGGCTGAAGCGGCCCTGCATGGTCGGAGCTTACATGGGAGAGTAGCGCGCCGGTCATGGTAGAAGTAGGCGGGCACACGGGCGCGAGGCCATTTAAGCGCCTAAAGGCGTTCACCCCTGCTATGAGGCCCGATGCCGCGGACTCGCAGTATCCTTCGACCCCTGTTATCTGTCCGGCGAAAAATATGCCCGGGTCTTTCTTGAACTGCATGTTGTTTTCTATGAGGCCCGGCGAGCTTATGTATGTGTTCCTGTGGAGCTTGCCGTACCGGGCGAATTCGGCGGATTCGAGCGCGGGTATGAGTCTGAAGACCCTCTTCTGTTCGCTGAAAGACATGCGGGTCTGAAAGCCGACCATGTTGTAGAGCGTTCCGTCAAGATTCTCCATCCTGAGTTGCACGACCGCGAAAGGCCTCTTGCCGGTCTTTGGGTCAACGAGGCCGACCGGCCTCATCGGGCCGAAGACAAGGGTCTTAACCCCCCTCTCGGCGAGCGCCTCCACCGGCATACACGCCTCGAAGACCTTTATATCCTCGAAAGGCCGTGGGCTCAAGCAATCGGCCTTTGTAAGCTCCTGAACGAAGCGCGAATATTCCTCTTCGCTTAAAGGGCAGTTGAGATAATCGCCGCCCCCTTTCCCGTAGCGCGACGCCATGAATGCCTTTGACAGGTCAATGGATTCCCTATAGACTATGGGCGCAACCGCGTCGTAGAAATACAGGCTTTCCTTTCCAACAAGCTCTTTAATCCTGACCGCGAACTCATCTGATGTAAGGGGGCCGGTGGCTATGACGAGCGGCCTTTCACAAGGCAGCTCAATCACCTCGCCCCTTATGACCGTAACGCCCATTGCCTTAAGTTTATTTGTTATGAATGACGAAAACGCCGCCCTGTCAACAGCGAGCGCAGTGCCCGCAGGCACGCGGGTCGCGTTGGCGGCCATCACCACGAGGGAATCCGCGAGCCGCATCTCTTCCTTCAAAATCCCCGAAGCGTTTTCAATGGAGGTTGACTTAAGGGAATTGCTGCATACAAGCTCGGCGAGGGTCTCCATTGTGTGCGCGGGCGAGAAGCGCATGGGCTTCATCTCCAACACCTCGACCCTGACCCCCCTTTTAGCGCACTGATACGCGGCCTCGGAGCCCGCAAGGCCGCCGCCTATTATGGTTATTTTGGAAGTATCCATACGATGACATATGATACATAATGTCGAAAGGCCCGGCAAGCCGTTTTATCATGGCCTTTGATGCGCGGGTTGCCAACACAAATAAAATATGGTAGTTTTTCCGCATGGACCTCGTAAGGGCGCATGTCTTGGTGCAAGGTCTTGTGCAGGGCGTGTATTTCAGGGCCAATACAGCGGAAAAGGCCCGTTCCAACGGAGTCGCCGGATGGGTGAGGAACAACTCCAACGGCGCTGTCGAGGCCGTGTTTGAAGGGGAAAAAGACGCGGTCAACAAGGTAATCGAGTGGTGCCGCACAGGCCCTTTGGCCGCGCGCGTGGATAATGTTCAGGTGCGCTGGGAAGAATACAATAGCGAATTCAACGGCTTTAGCGTAAGATAGGGCAGATGAAAAACCTTAACCTGTTTCAAGGAAACACCATGCGGGAAAAAACAAGGTTTTTATCAGGCGTATCCGCAAAGGCCGCGCTCTTATTCGTGCTCATTGCCTCGATTTCAGCCTGCGCCTCAAGGCCCACAGGCCCGCTCGTCATGGCGCCTGAGGGAAAGGCGCAGGAAGGGTATTCGAGCGTTGAAAGGCAGTGGGTCTTTGAACACAGGGCAGTCTCTGTAAAGGCAGGCCACTTGACAAAGGCAGACTCCCTGCCTGCGTCAGGGCTTATTGACATGCTCTTTGGCAGGGGGTACATACTTATGAGAATGGAGATAAAAAACGGCTCAAAGGCGCGGGTCATATTCAACCCTTCATTGACAGCCCTGATGGACGACTCAATGGGTTACTTCAAGCCGCTCGACTACACGGACATCTATGACATGGCCGGGGAAGACCCTGAAAAAACTGGATTCCTTAAGGATGTAAGGAAACTCTTCTATGACCTTACGGCAACCGTCGAGCCCGGAGAAACATCATCGAGGATTCTCGCCTTCAGACCCCTGTCCCGCAACGCCGGGGCCGCGGAGCTTATCATAAAAGACCTATACATCGGGACAGACGCCCTGAACCTGAGATTCCCGTTTGTGCTAAAGCCTGCCTCCATAACACCCAAAGCACATCAACATTAAGGCAAAGACCGGTAACAAGCGCTTTAACCACCCCTATCAGCGGCCTCATCCTCTGGCAATGAACTACCCTGCGGTAAGACCGCTAAAAATTGCAATCTGCATTCAAAACTTCTATTTTCCTTGACTCTCTCAGTTTCGTAGGGTGGCACAGCCCACCAAAAAGCTGCTCGTTGAAGGAAACGGTGGGCTGTGCCCACCC
>CAYIRV010000230.1:0-3157 GCA_964365865.1 uncultured Thermodesulfobacteriota bacterium
GAAAACCAATCGAAGTCGCTTCTCCCTTCGTTGCACTTCGAGGTTGAATCTGGGAATATAAAAACAATCTTCTATCCCGGCTTCATATTCATCATCTTCATGCTCGAGATCTCTTCGAATATCATAAACACGAAGAATTTTCCTCCACTCAGGCCTGGAGAGAAGCCCCATTCGGTAAGCCAAGTCTATTGTTTTTGATACCGAATAATCAACTATGTCTTCGGGCTTTTCGACTGGTGGAAGTTTGTATTGTTTTGCTGCTTCGTTGGCTATATCTATACCAGCAATTATGATCTTTTCCTTTAGGTCATGAATACTTGCATTAAAAATTCTTTGGCACGCACTGCCTGGGTCTACTTCTAAAAGGCGTATAACTCGTTTAATCAAATTCTTAGCTTTCCAATGTGGTCTAATCTGAGAAAGCAAGGCATTTACACCTGAGGCTGCAATAATTTCTTTATTGACCGCTGGGACTAAATCCGATTTTTCTTTCATATCCTCTCCCAAATCACCGGACATTAACAGACATCCGTGTCCATCCGTGCCTATGATTTATCTGATAATCTTTAAGTAAAATAAAGCAACATCATTATCTCCTCCCGGCCTCACGAACCGCCCGCCTACCGCAGGCGGTTGCGGGCTTTTCTTTTGGAGGCTTCATGGCCGGAATAACGCTGGAAGGGGTATCTTTTCAGGCGGTTCTGCCTTTATGACGGCATTATCACTTAACCTGCTCGAATACATGGCTGACCTTATACCTTGCGACAGTCTTCGCCTCTGTCCCTGTCTCCGTGCCTAATGGGAGGTCTGCGCCTACGAAATTCAGTTCAGCGTTGTTTGGGATGGACCCGGCGGCCCCGGGGTTATCAATCAGGTGCCTGATGAAATCGAATGTCATCCCGATATTCATCGCGGCAATCTCTTTTTTTGTCATTTCATCCTCCGTCTGAACCTTTCCTTATACCACTCCCACCTGTCAAGGATATCCTGCTCCGCATATGTCAATGCGTCTTTCAGATTATTGATAGGAATGACCTTTTTCTCATCCTCTCCCTTGTAACTTAACATATCCCGGTGAAAAAAACCATGAGAGCAATCATATCTCACTACAGGATGCCATCTGTCCTTTATCTTTGCCTCATACTGGACAACGACATCGGTAACACCGCCCTTTTGCGTGACGATTCTCACCCTTAACCTGTCGTTACCGTTAGCACTTATGGTCTTTATGAACTCTTTCTCGCCCACTTGTTCAGATTAGGCATACTCATATAAGTTTGTCAATAAAAACTCTTTATGAATCGTCTGTCTGCTGGCAGGCCGTAGCGGCCTTTTCCATAATTGCCTTGAAAAAAAACGCGAAATCAGATACTTTTTTGTCATGAAGGCGCTATTCATAATAAACCCTAACGCCGGCGGGTCAAACAAGGTCAAGAAGGTAACAGACGGCATTCGGAAGGTCTTTTACTCAGAGGAAGGCATCTACGAAATCCGCACGGCCAAGACGTCGGCCCTCGCTGGCGCGCTGGCGAAGAGGGCGGTCAGGATGGGCTTTGATGTGGTATATGCCTGCGGAGGCGACGGGACCATAAACGAGGTCGCAACGCCTCTCGTGGGCACAAAGACGGCGCTCGGCATTATACCGGTGGGCACGGGCAACGGCCTTGCCCGGTCTTTGGGTGTCCCGCAAGGCATCGAGGCCGCGGCAGCGCTCCTCAAGACCCTAAAGACCCGCTATATTGATGTGGGCGTGTGCTCAGGCAGGTATTTTTTCTCCTCAGCGGGCATGGGTTTTGACGCGCACCTATCGAGCCGCTACTCCAAGGGCTGGCTCGATAAGCAGCTCCTTTCGCTCGTGCCGCACTTCCCGCTTTCGATGTGGGAGTATTTGAATTACAGGCCAGAGCCGATTCTCGTGAGTATTGACGGCGTTGAGATGAAACTAAAGCCCTTCATACTTACTGCCGCTAACGCCGAGTGTTACGGCGGCACAGGCATGATAGCCCCGGGCGCAGTGCCTGACGACGGCATGCTCGATATTTCAATAGTCCCGCAACTCCGCGTGCGCGAGGCCTTTGGAGCCGCGGCAAGGCTTTTAAGGGGCGGCATAAGCACATTCAAAGGCTATAAGTGCATGAGGGGCCAGAAAATCGAGATTCACAGGAACGAAACCGCAGCGGCTCATGTTGACGGCGAGTCTTTTATGAGGGGCGGCGACATCTCGATAGGCGTGCTTTACAGAAAACTTAAGGTCATTACAGCCTGATTGGACTTGGTTTAAACTACCCCGCGGCAAGCTACAGGGTATCTCCTTAAACTTCCCCTCCCTTGATGGGAGGGGACTGAGGGGAGGGTGAAAATGACGGGCGGGTGAAAACTTTTTCACCCCCACCCTACCCTCCCCCATCAAGGGGGAGGGTCTTATAAAAAAAACCTGCGGCAAGCTGCGGGGAATTCTCAAGTTAACATGCTGACAAAGGAAAACCTTAACATAGCCTCCCACGGGCAGGCCGTCATAAAGAAGTCCGGCTTTCAGAAGCTCGGTTTACGGGACAAGCTCATTGTGTCCTACAGGAATTTAGAGGAACTGAGGCAGCTTAACGGCGGGTATCTCGCCTCTGACTACAGCGGCGAAAAAGGCGGGGACAAGTATAATGTCTTTTGGCTGAGAGACATCATGTTCGCCACATACGCCAACGAATATGTCGGCGCGTACGACAAGATGATAGAGTCCTACAGGCTCATCATCAGGATATTCCAGAAATACAGGCACAAGATAACGAGCGGGGCGCGGAAAAGAAGGTATCTCGGAAGCTGCGCAATAGAGGCCATTCACTCGAGGATACACCCTGTAACGCTCGATGAGATAACCCACGAGTGGGGGCATCATCAGCTCGACATCTTCGGCCTTTTCCTCTACAAGACAGGCGACCTCATGAAAAAGGGGCATAATGTCATACCCACGGACACGATTGAGACGCTTATCCTTTTAAGGGACATCGTCCTTTACCTTACGACCGTCCGTTGGCATTCCGAGCCGGACTTCGGCGTATGGGAGGAAGGCCCTGAACTTCATTCGTCGTCCATAGGCGCTGTGTTGGCGGGGCTTACCATGTGGCACGACGACGGCCATTACCACAATAAATACAAGACCCAC
>CAYIRV010000231.1:0-3157 GCA_964365865.1 uncultured Thermodesulfobacteriota bacterium
CCCTGACAGGCTCTGATTCAGGAAGCGCGTTTGTCAACGGCTTTGACTGCAAGATAGAGCCGCAGAAGGTAAGGGCCTCCATCGGCCTCGTGTTTCAGGAAATTACGTTAGATAACGAGCTTACGGCCTACGAGAACCTGAAGTTCCATTGCTATATGTACAACATGGACAAAAGGCTCTCAGAGAACAGAATCGAAGAAATTCTCCATGTCGTGGGTCTCTCCGACAGGAGAAACGACCTCGTGAAAAGGTTCTCAGGAGGCATGAAGAGAAGGCTCGAAGTCGCCAGGGGCCTAATCCACAGGCCAAAGGTACTGTTCCTCGACGAGCCTACGTTAGGCCTGGACCCGCAGACCCGGAGCCATGTCTGGGAGTTCATAAAGACCATCAAGGAAAAACAAGGGAGCACGGTATTTATGACAACGCATTACCTCGAAGAGGCCGACCCCTGCGACAGGGTCGCCATCATGGACAGGGGAAAAATAATAGCGTGCGCTTCGCCATCCGAGCTTAAGATGTCCCTTAAGGGAGACACGATTCTCGTAAAGACAGAGGACGACGAAAAGGCCGCGCTTGAGATAGAAGAAAGGCTGGGGCTTAAGGCCATAAGACTCGATACAGGACTCTCCCTCATCGTGTCTTCAGGCGAGAAGTTCATACCGAGGCTCTTCGATGTAGTCAAGACCCCGGTGATTTCAATAAGCCTCAAAAGGCCGAGCCTTGAGGATGTGTTCATTAACCTCACTGGAAGAGAAATAAGGGACTAATAAGGGACTAAGGAAGGGAGCCATGTTCGCGTATAGAGCCGTCTATGTGATTGTCTTCCGCGAGTTCAAGCGGTTTTTCCGCCAGAGGGGCAGGCTCGTGGTTACCCTGATACGGCCTCTTATCTGGCTTGTGATTGTAGGCTCGGGGTTTACGAAGCTCATTGATGTGAAGTCCGGGCCCCAGTACATACAGTTCATATTGCCGGGCATCGTGGGCATGACCGTTCTTTTCAGCTCCATATTCTCGACGATGTCCGTTGTATGGGACAGGGAGTTCGGGTTTCTCCGGGAGATGCTCGTGTCTCCTGTGCCGAGAATCGCCATTGTGTTCGGCAAACTCATAAGCGGGACCGCGCTTTCGGCCTTTCAGGCCACGGCGCTCCTTTTTCTCGCGCCCGCGCTTGGTCTCAGCCTGAGCGTCGAGGGGTTTATCGTGTCCGTGCTCCTCATATGCCTCGTGGCCGTGGCCATAACATCGTTCGGGCTTTTCGTGGCTTCGTTCCTTACATCCCTTGAAGGCTTTAATGTGATAATGAACTTCATAGTGCTCCCCATGTTCTTTTTAAGCGGCGCGCTCTATCCTGTAGATGCCCTGCCTTGGGCCTTAAGGGCCGTTACATTCATAAACCCGCTTTCATACGGCATTGATTCCTTTAAGCACATACTCCTGCCGCCCGGAGGCAGGCTTTCGGCCGAACTGCCGCTTGCGGTTGACATAGCGTTTGTTGCGGTTTTCTCGATAATAATGATAGCGCTTACTGCCCTTGTATTCGAGAAGAGGAAGTAACATGACCAAAGGCAGGCTCTTTGTGGTGGCCACACCCATAGGCAACATGGAGGACATGACGTTCCGCGCGCTCAAGGTCCTTAAGGGAGTTGACCTCGTTGCCGCTGAGGACACGAGGGTGGCGAAGAAACTCCTCAGCCACTTCGGCATATCAAGGCCAGTTGAGAGCTGCTTCGAGCACAATGAAAGGGAAAAGGCCCCTATGCTCGTGGCCAAGATGCTCGAAGGCGCGAATGTGGCGCTCATATCAGACGCCGGCACGCCCGCGATATCAGACCCCGGTTACAGGCTTGTGAGGCTCGCGGCTGAGAATTCCATCCCTATCGAGCCAATACCAGGGCCTTCGGCCTTAGCCGCGGCCCTGAGCATATCAGGGCTTCCCACAGACAGGTTTACATTCCTCGGATTCGCGCCCTCGGCAGAGGGCCAGAGGAAAAGGTTCTTTCTGTCCTTAAGGGGAGGGCCGCATACATATGTGCTGTATGAGTCCCCCAAGAGGATAAAGGAGACGCTCGCCTCTGCCCTTGAGTTCCTCGGGGACATAGAGGCCGCTCTCGTGCGCGAGATGACGAAACGGTTCGAGGAGGTCTTGAGGGGCAGGCTCGGCGCCATCATCGCCAAGCTCAAGGACAGGGAGGTAAAGGGCGAACTCACGCTCATTTTAAGGACAGAGGAGCCTGTTGCTGAAAAGGCCGGACTTGAGGCTGAGATTCAAAGGCTCTTTGCCGCTGGTCTGGCGCTTAAGGACATTGCAAAGGCCATTGCCCTTGAGCACGGGATTTCAAAGAGCGAGGCATACAAAGAGGCGCTTAAGGTAAAGGAAAAAAAAGGGTAATCGCCCCCGCCCTAACCCTCCCCACGAGTAGGGAGGGTAGGGTGGGGGGAAAAGGGGTTCAACATGAAAAAGCTGCTTTTCGGCATTTTGCTCGGCATAGCAATACTCTTTGCCTTCTTCTACTTCGGCGGTTCGAGGTATATAAAGACCTTTGGCAAGAAGACCGAAGAAACCGGAGTGAGGCTCGAAAAGGTGGAAAAGAAGGTTAGGGAGTCTGCGGGAGAGGCCAAAGAAACGGTTAAGGAGAAGTTCGAGGAGACAAAGGAAAAGGCCGCTGAGACAAAGGAAAAGGTTGAGAAGTATATGAAGTGAACGGTTAAGCTCCCGGTATCATGTCCTCGGTTGCGGAGTTTGGCGGTTTTTTATCCGCGCCCGGCACGATGCCATTGTATCGGGTGTGATGTTCGGGAAGCACAATGGAGCCGGTTTCCAAGATTCCTGATTGAATTTATGGCGGGGTATGGTAAAGTCAGAATGTAAGGAGGCAGATTTGTCATGGACACATCAATAAAAGACAACCTCATTGCCCATGTCGAGAACCTTCCATCCGACCTTCAGCGCCGGGTGCTTGATTTTGCCAAATCTTTGCTCCCTAAAGGAGTCGAGGGTAAAAGCCTTTTACGGTTCGAGGGGGCTATCCCTGCAGATGACCTGCAACTGATGTCAAAGGCCATAGAGCAAGTTTCGTAGATACCGTTTTGCCCGTCAAGCGATAGTTTGTGCGTAATGCGGATTGAAGGGCTTGCCGGTTTTTAGTACGCCATAGAT
>CAYIRV010000232.1:0-3124 GCA_964365865.1 uncultured Thermodesulfobacteriota bacterium
TCAATCACCGGATGCCTTTATCTTCAGAAATTGTATTGCGCTGGACTCGTTCATAAAAAAACAGGGCCAACAAAAATTCCGCTGGCCCGCTTTTAAAACTGGTGCCGAAGGGGGGACTCGGTCTCTGCTTACGGACATCCTGTCCGCAAGCCTCGACACCGTCCTCTTTCGCTTACGGCGGCATTCTGCCGCCTCATCCTCGCTATTCGCTCGGCCTCCACTCCTCGGCGTCCTGCCTCGTCATTCCGGCCACACGCCTTCACTTCCGAACGCATCCCTGCGTTCTTATCCTCGCTCTTCGCTCGGCGTTCAGGCGTTGCGACTGCGTCGCCGCGAAAGAGGCGTTCGAGTCCCGCCATTTATATTGAATATGGTGCGAGAGGGGGGACTCGAACCCCCATGGTTTCCCACCAGATCCTAAGTCTGGCGCGTCTGCCGGTTCCGCCACCCTCGCAACGGCTAAGTCTCTGCAGGGAGGGTCTTGAATCTTTAAGCTGCCTCTAAAAACCCCTTGAGCCGCAAAGGCTTTCAAGGTTTTTTTCCAAGCGCGGAATTAAGTCCCGGCAGGGCCGTGATTTTTTATTATATTGGATTCTCCGTGCTCTTGCAACAAAAATTGGGCCTTGCCAACGGGCTTGAACCTCTTCAGCGCCTCGGAGAGTTCGTTGTTGAGCTTGGCCATCTCCTCTGCGAGGCTGTCCGCGGAAACGGCCTTCTTAATGTTCTCGGAGGCCATGCCCCTTACGGATGATGAGGACTCCATGGCCTTTGCTATGCCTCTGGCCTGCTCTCTTAATAGGCTCTCCATGCGCACAGCCATGACCTTGACCTCTTCCATAGCGGCCGTTATCTCCACATTGGCCTCGACCTGCTTCAGCGCCGCGTCCTTGACCTTGTAAGCGATTTCCGAAATCCTTTCGGACGACCTGTTTATAAGCTCGCTGCCCCTTGCCTGTTCCTCCGCAGAGGAGGCGATTCTGCGCGCCTTTTCGGCGATATTGCCGGCGGCCTCTGCCGCGCGCCTGCTCTCTTCAGACTCTTCCCTCGAGGCCCTCGCTATCTCATGCACGCTCGCCGTTGACCTCTTAGCGCTCTCGACTATCTTTTTAAGCGCCTCCGACGCCTCGTTCGCGAGGCGCACCCCGTGCTCGACAACGGCCATGCCCTTTCCTATGGCCGCCCCTGCGCGCGCGCTCTCGTCATCCACGGCCAGCATAAGGCCGGCCATCTCCTTGGCGGACACTGATGTCCTCTCAGCCAAATCCTTTATCTCGCCGGACACCACGGAAAAACTCTTGCCGTGCTCCCCTGACTGGGCCGCTATTATAGCCGCGTTCACGGCCAAAAGATTGGTCTCCTCGGCCACATCCCTTATGACATCGAGGATTCTGCCGACCTCCTTGACCTTTGAGCACAGGCCCTCCATTATTACGGTAGACTCGCGTGTGGACCCCCTTATGTTCTCTATGCCGGAGGCGAGCGCATCCATCGAAACAGCGCCTGACTTGGCGTCGGTTATGACATCCTCGGCCAGCCGGCAGGCCTCGGCGGCATTCGCGTCCACCGTGGCTATCCTTCCGGTTATCTCCGCTACCGAGGACGATACCTGCGCCGCGGCCTCCGAGAGGTTCCCTATGTGTTCCGAGATTTCCCTCGTGGCGATTGACATGTCCTTGGTGGAACGAGCGGTCTCGACAGAATTCACGAACAGGGCGTCCATGCTCTCCTCGACCTCGTGGATTCTGCCCCCGAGCGCGAGCATCGAGTCCGCGCACTTGGCAACAGAAGAATCAAGGCCCGCGGCGGCCCTCGACAGGTCCACCGCGGCGTTCTGCACCCCTTCCATAAGGCTTACGGTCTTATCCAAGCCCTCGCCCTGCCTGCTGGACACATCGAGAAAATGCCTGCTTATGTCCTTTGCCTTAACGGATATCATGTCTGCCTGAATAGACGCGGACCTCACCTCCGTAACCATTGCCTTGAGGTTAGACGCCGCATCGTTTATGCTTTTGGCTAACAAGCCCATCTCGTCTTTTGCCGATGAATGAGCCGTGGCCGACAAATCCCCTGAGGCGAGCGCGTCCGCGGCGTCGGATATATCAAAGAGCGGGTCTGTAACTACCTTTCTCAGGAACACGAGGCTTGCAAAACCCATAACCACTATGGCGGCAAGTCCATAGCCCATGGCCCTCGATACATCGCCCATTGCCACGGCAAGCTCGGCCTCAATCGGCACCATAACCTCAAGACCGCCCATGACATCCCCGACCTTATAGTCTTTCCTGTGGCTTGCGGGGTTCGCATTGTGGCAGTCAACGCACACCTTTGATGTGGCCACATCAGGCACCATGTATCTGAGGGAGCGTTTACCCGCCTGCTCCGTGAACACATGCCTGACAGACTCGGAACCTTTTGTAAAGCCTTCTATAGATTGCGTCTGAAACTCGTCAACGGCCGTATTCGCCGGGTTTATCGGATTCAGGCTTCTGAGGTCTATGATGAAGCCGTTGTTTTCCTTCAGGCTTGAGGCGATTTCCTTTAAGAACACGGCGGGCAGAGGTATGGCGCCTTCAAGGTCGCCGTGGAACACGGATGTTACAGGGACGCCTAAATCGAGCGCCCTTTTTACGACGGTTGCAGTATAAAAGCCCCTGTTGGTCATGATTTCCTTTGAAAGGAGCGCGGCGGTTGAGAGGGCCGACCTTCTTACCTGCTCAATCCTCTGCTTGTATGTGATGGCGCTGTATACGCCGAAAATGAGCACCCAGAGGATTATGGCGTATGCGAGGATTTTCGTCCTGATGCCGTAAGTCATTTCCGTTCCTTCAGATATTTTGGTGGGCGATGCCCAGCCTACAACTGCCCTAATATGGGTTCTAATTTGAAATATTATAGAAAAACCTTATGTTTTACAAGGTTTTTTTATGGTGATGATTTTAATATGGAGAAAACCTTTTCCATATTCTCCCCCTTTTCAATACCCCACCCAGCCTCCCCTTGTAAAGGGGAGGAGTTATTTATATACGCACCCCCCTCCTTTACAAGGAGGGGCAGGGGGAGGTAGTAGTTGTGTAAACCTCCCCTTTTTAGTGCCGCGTAATAATGGGGTTTTCCGTGGTTTGTT
>CAYIRV010000233.1:0-3091 GCA_964365865.1 uncultured Thermodesulfobacteriota bacterium
TATGGGGGAGGGCAGGGTGGGGGCTAAAGGGGGGAGGATATGGAAGTGTTCATTAGCCCCTGTATCCCCCCTTTATTAAGGGGGGAGTTTCCCCTTAATCCCCCCCTTAATTAAAGGGGGGATACAGGGGGTTATGTCCTGTATGCGGAGTTGATTTTGACATATTCGTATGAGAGGTCGGTTGTCCAAAGCAGCGCCACACCGCTTCCAGCGCCCAAGTCAACCTCAACGCGGACATTTTTGGTTTTTAACGCCTTGGCCGCCTGTTTTTCGCGCCCTGTATCAAGGCCGTTTCTGACCACCTGCACGTTGTTCAGCAAGATATCCGCTTTATCCTCCCTGAGCCTGACCCCTGACTTGCCTATGGCGCACAAAATCCTTCCCCAGTTGGGGTCGGCGCCGAAAAAGGCGCATTTCACGAGCATTGACTGGCCCACGGCCCGAGCGCCGGCCTTTGCCTCTTTGTCGTTCGCCGCGCCCCTGACATTAATCTCTATGAATTTAGTGGCGCCCTCGCCGTCCTCGATAATCATGCGCGCGAGCCTCTTTGCAGTATCGGTCAGAAGCCCGGTAAAGGCCCTGTAATGCGGGCCGTGCTTCTTGATTTCAGGCCCTTTGCTTAAACCGTTTGCGAGCACGAGGACAGTGTCGTTGGTTGATGTGTCGTTATCAACCATGATGCTGTTGAATGTCTTATCAACCGACTCTCTTAACGCGGCCTTGAGCGCAGGGCCCTTTATATTCGCGTCCGTCATGAAGAACGCGAGCATGGTCGCCATATCCGGGCATATCATGCCAGCGCCCTTGGCGATTCCGGCGACTGTTACCGTCTTCCCTCCTATGTCAGCCTTCATAGCCGAGGACTTGGAAAAGGCGTCTGTTGTCATTATGGCCTCTGCGGCCATGCCGAGTCCTTGAGGACTCAATCCTTTTATAAGACGTTCGGCGCCACTCTGTATCTTATCCACAGGCAGAGGCACGCCTATGACGCCGGTTGACGCGATGAGAAGCTCGCCTTTTTTCAGCCCGAGCCTTTTTTCAAAAAAAGACGCCACATCGAGCGCGGCCTTGAACCCGGCCTTGCCTGTGCATGCGTTGGCATTTCCGCTGTTTACGAGTATGCCCATCGAGCGCCCGGATTTTACGCGCTCCATGTCTATGAGCACAGGCGCGGCCTTGACCCTGTTCCTCGTGAACATGCCCGCGCAATAAGCCGGGGTTGCGCTCAAGATAATGGCAAGGTCCTTTGCCCCTGTCTTTTTTATGTTGCATGAGATTCCGGCGGCCTTGAACCCGGGTGCCATAACCCCCCTTAATCCCCCCTTGAAAATAAGGGGGGAATGCCCCCTTAATCCCCCCTTTATTAAAGGGGGGAGGATATGGCCGGGCTGCGGCTTTTCGGCTATGACGGTCATTTCGCGTCGGCCCCGCAGCACTTCTTGTATTTCTTTTTGCTCCCGCACGGGCACGGGTCGTTTCTGCCGACCTTGTCTCCGTGCCTTACTACAGGCATTTCCTTGCGCTCAGCCTCCGCGGGCTTTTCCTCGCCCCTGCCATATGTAAGCCTCTGCTCCTTGCGGGGTTCAGGGAGAGGTTCCGGACGAGGCTCAGGGCGAGGCGCTGTCTCAGGCAAAGGCTCCTTCGGCGCCTCTTCCCTCGTAATCTGGACATTATAGAGCCTTTCAACAACCTCGGCCTTGAATGTGCTCATCATTGCGACAAAAAGCTCGTACCCTTCTTTTTTGTACTCGTTGAGAGGGTCCTTCTGGCCGTAGCCCCTAAGCCCTATGCCGCCCTTCAGGTGGTCCATTGAAAGGAGGTGGTCTTTCCAGAGGTTATCGAGCGTATGGAGCATGATGAGCTTTTCAAACCTCGAAAAAACCTCCTCGCCCGCGTAATTCACCTTCTCGGTGTATACACCCCACGCCTTTTCAATCACGGCATCCGTAAACGCGGCCCTCGTGTGCGCCGAGCGTATATCGTCGTCAGAGAGCTTGAGCCCTAACTGCTTCAGAAAGGCGTCCTTGAGGAGCTTTGCGTCCCAGTCCTCGGCATGGGACTTCTCCTCTATGTGCAGGTTCGCCGTGTCGGTTGCCGCATCACGGGAGAACTCCCTGACCATATCCCTGAGGCCCGCCTGCGCGAGAATCTGCCTCCTGTAGCCGTAGGCAACCTCCCTCTGCTGATTCATCACATCGTCATATTCGAGCAGGTGCTTCCTTATGTCGAAGTTGTGCGCCTCGACTTTTTTCTGCGCGTTCTCTATGGCCCTTGTTACAAGGCCGTGCTCAATGGGGACATCGTCCTCCATGCCTATCTTCTCCATTATGGATGCGATTCTGTCGCTCCCGAATATCCTCATGAGGTCGTCATCGAGCGCTAAGTAAAACCGGGACGATCCGGGGTCTCCCTGCCTTCCGGCCCGGCCCCGGAGCTGGTTGTCTATGCGCCTCGATTCATGCCTCTCGGTTCCTATTATGTGGAGGCCCCCTAATTCTATGACCCTTTTCTTCTCGTCCTCGCAGGTCTGCCGCGCCGCAGTCAATGCATCCCTGAAGCCGTCGGTCGAGTCGTCCTTGCCGGCCATGGAGGCCGCGAGGAACTCCGGGTTTCCGCCGAGGAGTATGTCCGTGCCCCTTCCCGCCATGTTCGTTGATATGGTAACGGCTCCGAGCCTTCCGGCCTGCGCGACTATTTCAGCCTCTCTCTCGTGCTGCTTGGCGTTCAAGACATGGTGCAGCACGCCCCGCGAGCCTAAAAGCTTGGAGAGCTTCTCCGAATCCTCGATTGAAATCGTTCCTACGAGCGCGGGCCGCCCCTTCGCGTGCCACTCCTCTATCTCCTTTATGACCGCCCTGAACTTCTCCTTCTTGCTCTTGTAAATGAGGTCCGGGTAGTCGGTCCTCACCATGTCCTTGTTGGTGGGTATGGCCAGCACATCGAGCTTGTATATGGAGTGGAACTCCGCGGCCTCGGTATCGGCGGTCCCGGTCATGCCAGCCAACTTTTCGTACATCCTGAAGTAGTTCTGGAATGTAACCGTGGCGAGCGTCTGGTTCTCGTTCTCTATCTTGACCTTCTCCTTGGCCTC
>CAYIRV010000234.1:0-3083 GCA_964365865.1 uncultured Thermodesulfobacteriota bacterium
TTTCAGTGTTTTTTGCCTAAAAGACCCCCCCCCCCTTTGCACCTTCAGCAACTGCCTGCATTTAAAAGGTGGGGGGGGGTCTGTTTGGAAGAACTAAAAGTTTTTGGAGAGAGTTTGAGAGAAACTTTTTACAAAAAGGTTCTCTCAATGTCTTTTCAGCGCCTTTCAGACGAGATTTTCGCGTTGCTCCTTTTTCTTGTGTTCGAGCCTGTTGATGGCGTTTATATACGCCTTTGCGCTCGCCACTATTATGTCGGTATGCGAGCCCTGACCGAGCGCAATGTGGTCGTCTTCCTTGAGCCTGACCGTTACCTCTCCCTGCGCGTCCGTGCCGCCTGTTATGGCTGTAACCGAGTATTTAAGGAGCGTGCTTTTTGTGCCTGTTATCTTGGCGATTGCCTTGTAAGCCGCGTCAACAGGGCCGTCCCCTGTAACCGTTTCCCTGACATGGGCGCCTTTGACCTCCATCTCAACCTCTGCGGAAGGCACTATGTCCGTGCCGCTGTGGACATTGAGCCTTATGAGCCTGAATCTCTCCTGAACCTCGAGCCTAAAGACCTCGTCCTGCACTATGGCCTCTATGTCCTCGTCAAAGACCTCTTTCTTGCTGTCAGCTAACGCCTTGAACCTCTCGAATGCCTTGTCGAGATTTTCGCCGCTTAAGTCGTACCCTATCTCCTTCAGCCTTGCCCTGAAGGCATGACGCCCGGAATGCTTGCCTAAAACGAGCCTCGTGCTCTGAAGCCCTATGGATTCCGGCCTCATGATTTCGTAGGTGGTCTTTTCCTTAAGAAGGCCGTCCTGATGTATGCCGGATTCATGCGCAAAGGCGTTGTCCCCGACAATGGCCTTATTAGGCTGAACCATCATTCCTGTTATGGAGCTTACGAGCCTGCTCGTAGGGTATATCTGCAGGGTGTTTATCGAAGTATCAAGCCCGATGGCGTCCTTACGGGTCTTGAGTATCATGACGATCTCTTCGAGGGATGCGTTTCCAGCCCTCTCGCCAATGCCGTTTATGGTGCACTCCACCTGACGCGCCCCGTTCATGACCGCGGAAAGCGAGTTCGCCACCGCAAGCCCAAGGTCGTTGTGGCAGTGGACGGATATCACGGCCCTTTCTATGTTCGGGACATTCTCCCTTATGCCCTTAATGAGCATGCCGAAGTCCACTGGCAGGGCATAACCCACGGTGTCCGGTATGTTGACCGTAGTTGCGCCCGCGGCGATTACGGCCTCTATGACCTCGTAGAGGTATTTGATGTCGCTCCTCGATGCGTCCATGGGCGAAAATTCCACATCCTCCACATACCCCCGCGCCCTCTCGACCATCTCCACGGCCATCTTCAGGGCCTCGTCCCTCGTGAGCCTGAACTGATGCTTAAGGTGTATGTCCGATGTGGAGATGAATGTGTGTATCCGCGCCTTGGGCGCGCCTTTGAGGGCCTCCCACGCGGCGTCAATGTCCTCGGTCTTCGCCCTCGCGAGGCTGCACACGACAGGGCCCTGGACCTCGGATGCAATCCTCCTAACAGCCTCGAAGTCGCCGCGAGAGCTGAAGGCGAACCCGGCCTCTATAATGTCAACCCCGAGCTTGGCGAGCTGCCTCGCTACGATGAGCTTCTCCTCGACATTCATGGACGCGCCGGGAGACTGCTCGCCGTCCCTTAATGTGGTATCGAATATCCTTACCAGTCCGCTCATCTTAAATCCCCGTGTCCCATATCCTTTGTGTCTTTCCTGAAAAACTTGTCCTGCACCTTCGCAGGCTGCCTTCTCCTCCTGTCAATGAGGGTCGTAACAGGGCCGGAGACCACATATCCTAAGGAAAGTATGAATAGGCTTATTACCGGCTCCGCGGCTATGACGATGAGGAGGAAGACAAGCCCCACGAGGAGACTGAAGGGCATCCTCTGCGAAGGGTTCAACTCCTTGAAGCTGTAGTACTTCACATTGCTTATCATAAGGAACGCGAGCGCATAGACCTCTATGAGCACGGTTATGTGTTTTGCGGTATCATGCCCCTTGCCCAGATAGAAAAAAATCAAAACAGTCGTGGCAACGAGGGCCGCGGCCGCCGGTATCGGCAGGCCGTTGAAACGTTTGCTCTCTATCGTGGTGAGCTGCACATTGAACCGGGCGAGCCTGAGCGCGCCGCACACCACATACAGGAAGGCCGCGAGCCATCCGTACCTGCCGAACGGCCGGAGCGCCCATGTGAATATCAAAAGCCCGGGCGCGAGTCCGAAGGCGATTAGGTCCGCTAAAGAGTCGTACTCGACTCCGAACTTGCTCGTCGAGTGGGTGAGCCTTGCGACCCTTCCGTCGAGGCCGTCGAGGATGCCCGCTATGAATATCGCTATCGCGGCCCTCTCGAAGTTGCCGTCGAGGGAGGACACTATCGAATAGAAGCCGGCGAAAAGGCTTGCCGATGTTATGAGGTTCGGGAGGAGATACACCCCCTTCTTAAAACCTTTTTTTCTCGCGTCAGCGTCGGAATTTATCTCGTCGTCCATCATGTCCAATACCCCAATATTGAAGTCCCCGCCTTTACCTTATCGTTGAGCTTTATGTTAACCCTGCTCGCTACAGGGAGGTATACATCGAGCCTTGAGCCGAACCTTATCATGCCGAACCTTTCGCCTTTTTTGAGGCTGTCTCCGGCCTTCACCCTGCAGACTATCCTCCGGGCTATGAGGCCGGCTATCTGATTGAACATAAGCCTTCTGCCCGAGCCGCATTCAAGCAAGAGGGCGTTCTGCTCGTTCTCCATGGACGCCTTGTCGAGGGAGGCGTTGAAAAACTTGCCGGGGTTATAGAGTATCTTCGCCACCCTGCCCGACGCAGGCGCCCTGTTCACATGCACATTGAACACATTCATGAATATGCTGATTTTAAGGGCGTCGTGCTTGAGGAGCCTCCCCTCAAAGACCTTCTCTATCTTTATGACCCTGCCGTCGGCCGGACTCACGATAGAGTTTTCATCATTAGGGACTGTCCTCTCAGGGTCCCTGAAGAACGCGGCAACGAACACGAAAACAGGCGCCAGAAGAAACTCTATCCACCAGGCCCCGAAGAGCCAC
>CAYIRV010000235.1:0-3065 GCA_964365865.1 uncultured Thermodesulfobacteriota bacterium
AATTAATCAGAGATTCCTTAGGGAATTATGTCCAAAAGGTCAACAGTAAGCGTAATAAAGACAAAGCCGGCCACGGTTCTCGCTGACATCGGGCGGCTGATGCAGGCGGCCGGGCTCAAGCAGGCCTTGCCGCAGGACAGGATTACCATCCTCAAGGACAATATCTCGTGGCATTTTCCTTATTTAAGCGCCAACACCACGCCGTGGCAGCTCGAAGGCGTGCTCCTCGCGCTTAAAAACTCAGGCTACAGGCACATAACGGCTGTCCACAACAATACGGTCGTTACAGACCCGTACAGGGGCGAGACGCTCAACAAGCTCGCGCCGCTCTACAAGAAATACTCAATAGAGGAGAGGTATAATTTTCTGCCAAAGGACATAAAGTGGATCAACTTCAAGCCAAAGGCCAAGATGCGTGTTCTCGACGGCATATACCCTGAGGGCATAAAAATACCGGAGTATTTCATAGGCAAAAACATAATACACCTTCCAACCGTAAAGACCCACATATACACCACGACCACCGGGGCCATGAAGAACGCCTTCGGCGGGCTTCTTAACACCAAGAGGCACTATACCCACAGCGTTATACACGAGACCCTCGTTGACCTCCTCGCCATACAGAAGGAGATACACTCAGGCATATTCGCGGTCATGGACGGGACCATATGCGGCTCAGGCCCGGGGCCGAGGACCATGATTCCGGTTGAAAAGGACTATATGCTCGCGAGCGCGGACAGCGTGGCCATTGACGCGGTTGCCGCGAAGATGATGGGTTTTGACCCCATGAATATTCCGTATATAAGGCTCGCGCACGAGGACGGCCTTGGCGTTGGAAGGATGGAGGAGATAGAGGTAGTAGGAGAGGACATATCAAAGGTGAACTTCGGCTTCAAGGTCGGCGACAACTTAGCGAGCATGGTCGGCGGCGCGCTTTGGTTCAGCCCGCTTAAGATATTCCAGAGGCTTTTCTTCAGGACCCCGCTCGTCTATGCCTTTGTATTCGGTTCTTTTTTCTATCACGATTATTTCTGGTGGCCTGTAAAGGGCAAGAAGATTCAAAAAGAGAAGGTCAGGGGCACGAAGTGGGGGATGCTTTTTGAAAGCTATTGAGCGCGGACGCCGGAATCGTGTTGTTTTGCAAAGGTCTTTATCCTTGACTTTTCACGGTTTTTGATTAATCTTATAATGCCTTGTTTTTGCGGCACTGTGGCCTGCAATCATTTGATATGCGATGAAAAAAAGTTCTTTCTCTCGGTACAGGTTCCCGGCCGTTGCGGCTGTGATAACCGGCAAGGTGAGTGGCCGGACGATAAAAAAGGCCGTGTCCGAGGGCGCGGGTCTTTTAGAGTTGAGGGTTGACACCTTCGGGCAGCGGGGAATAAGGCCGCTTGTCGAGTCAATCAAAGGCATAAGGAAGATTAAAGGCGCGCGAGCCGTGCCGCTCATAATAACCGTGAGGAAAATGGAAGAGGGCGGCGGCGCGTGGATAAGCGACAAGGAAAGGGCCGCTATTTTCAAGGCGCTGATGCCCTATGCCGGGCTTATAGATGTGGAGCTTTCATCAGCGCGGGCGCTTAAGGAAATAATAAGGCTTGCGAAGAAGGATAAAAAAGCGGTTATAATCTCGCACCACGATTTCAGGAAGACGCCCGCGGAGGCAGGCGTCAGGCGTATTATAAAAAGGGCGCTGAGCGCGGGCGCCGACATCGTCAAGGTCGCGGCCTTGGCGAAAAGCGCCGAAGACATCAAGACGCTCGCAAGGGTGGCCCTCGATTACAAGAACCTCATAGTAATAGCAATGGGCGAAACAGGCGTCTTGTCGAGGGTTTTTTTCCCTGCGCTCGGCTCTTTAATCACTTACGGGTCTGCGACAGGCAGCACTGCGCCGGGCCAACTCAAACTCAAGAAGCTTAAAAAAGAGCTTGGATTTTACGGAATAATATAGCAGGATGCGGAAAAACTCGAAATTTCAACAGGCCGCTTAAAAAGCTCCCGACCCACGCCACTTGGCGTGGGTGCCCCGGAGGCGTCGAGGAGCGAGGAACGAGGCGTAGTTTTGGCTACGCCGCAGTGACGAGCGACGAAGACAACGAAGCAGATGGGGCTTTTTAAGCGGCCTGTTATTAAAACTTGGAGGTATCCGATGTCAGTAAGAGTTGCCATAAACGGGTTTGGCCGCATAGGCAGGAACATCACGAGGGCGTCGCTCGGCTCAAAGGACATAGAGTTTGTCGCGATTAACGATGTTAGCGACGCCCCTACGCTCGCGCATCTTCTTAAATACGACTCTGTCTTCGGCATAATAGGCGCTGATGTCAAGGCAAAGGAAGGCGCGTTATCCGTGGACGGCAAAGAGATAAAGGTAATCGCGGAGAAAGACCCGGCCAAGCTCCCGTGGAAGGAATTATCCGTTGATGTGGTGCTCGAGTGCACCGGACTTTTTACCGCGAGGGACAAGGCCGAGCTTCACCTGAAGGCCGGGGCCAAGAAGGTCATAATCTCGGCGCCGGCCAAGAACGAGGACATAACCCTTTGCATGGGCGTGAACCACGGCCAGTACGACCCCAAGAAGCACTCGATAATCTCAAACGCGTCCTGCACGACCAACTGCCTCGCGCCCGTTGCCATGGTGGTTCATGAGAAGTTCGGCATAGTGAAGGGCCTTATGACCACGGTGCACGCTTACACAAACGACCAGAAGATATTGGATTTGCCGCACAAGGACCTGAGAAGGGCCCGCGCAGCGGCCCTATCCATGATACCCACCACGACCGGGGCCGCAAAGGCGGTATCGCTCGTGCTTCCGGAGCTTAAGGGCAAGCTCGATGGCATGGCCGTGAGGGTCCCGTTGGCGACCGTGTCGCTCGTTGACCTCGTCGTAGAGCTTAAGAAGGAAGCAACCGCCGATGAGGTGAACGCCGCGCTTAAGGAAGCCGCTGGAGGGAAACTGAAGGGCATACTCCAGTACTGCGATGAGCCGCTGGTGTCCATTGACTTCAAGGGCAACCCCCATTCATCCATAGTTGACGCGCTCTCCACAAAGGTCATCGGCGGAAATATGG
>CAYIRV010000236.1:0-3052 GCA_964365865.1 uncultured Thermodesulfobacteriota bacterium
CATTGAGAAAGGCGCTCGAAAGGTTCTATCCATCGCTTAAGGAAGTGAGGCTCATTGACTTCAAGGTGAGGGTGCTTGCGGGCATGAAGGGCACGGCGGCAAAGGTCAGGGTGCTCGTCGAGTCAGGGGACGAGACTGACAAGTGGGGGACAGTCGGGGTGTCGGAAAATGTAATTGAGGCGAGCTGGCAGGCGCTCGTTGACAGCTTGGAATATAAGCTCTTAAAGGACAAGAAGAAAAGGGCGATTAAGGCAGGGAAGAAAAAAGGCGGGATATGAAGGGAGACAAAAGATACGGCGCTTTCTTTCTTCTCGCGGCGTTCATGCTTTGCGGGTTTATCCTCGGCAAAGGCCGCTTTGGCCGTTCATATACCGACAATGCCGCGGCTTCGGCAAGCCGGTCGGCGCATGAGCCATTCCCCGGCCTTCCAATGGATGTTAATTCCGCGAGCATGGATGACCTCATGTCCATTCCGGGCATAGGGGAAAAGACGGCGATGAGGATAGTGGAGAAAAGGGCCGAGCTTCACGGATTCAGCGCGCTCGACGAGCTTACGGAGGTTAAATACATCGGAAAGGCCAAGCTCGAAAGGCTTAAAAGGTTCGTAACAGTCAGGCCGCAAGGCAAGAGACAGGGGTAGGAAAATGATAGGCAGATACACGAGGCCCGCGATGGGCCGGATATGGGAAAGCGAAAATAGGTTCAGGAAGTGGCTGGACATCGAGCTTTGCGCGTGCGAGGCATGGCACAAGCTCGGCAAGATTCCCAAAAAATCGCTTGATACCATAGTCAGGAAGGCCGCCTTTGATGTCCAGAGGATTGACGAGATTGAAAAGACCGTAAAGCACGATGTAATCGCGTTTCTTACCTCGGTTGCCGAGTCTGTTGGGCCTGATTCCAGATACATACACATGGGCCTTACATCTTCCGACATACTCGACACATCCCTGGCCCTTGTCTTAAGGGATGCGTCTGATTTGATTATCAGCGGCATAAAGGGATTGCTTGCCTGCCTCAAGGACAGGGCATTCGAGCACAAGGACACTGTCATGATGGGCAGGACCCACGGCGTCCACGCGGAGCCTACGACATTCGGGCTTAAGATGGCGCTTTTCCACAACGAGTTTGAGAGGAACCTCGAAAGAGTTCAAAGGGCTAAGGATGTAATATCCTACGGCAAGCTCTCAGGCGCGGTCGGGACATTTTCGAGCGTGCCTCCGTATGTGGAGGAATACACCCTTAAGAAACTCGGGCTTAAGCCGGAGCCAGTCGCCACGCAGGTCGTGCAGAGGGACAGGCACGCGGAGTTTTTCTCGATGCTCGCGATTGTCGCGGCCTCGATTGAGAAACTCGCGGTGGAGATGAGGCATTTGCAGAGGACAGAGGTGCTTGAGGCAGAGGAGCCATTCACAAAAGGACAGAAGGGCTCGTCAGCCATGCCTCATAAGAGAAACCCGATTCTATCCGAAAACCTTACCGGCCTTGCCCGGCTTGTGAGGGCATACGCCTCTGCCTCGCTCGAAGATGTGGCCCTGTGGCACGAAAGGGACATAAGCCATTCTTCGGTCGAGCGCGTAATCGCTCCTGACGCGACAATACTTCTTGATTTCATGCTCGCGAAGGCAACGGAGATGGTCGCAGGCATGGCCGTGTATCCGGACAACATGAAGGACAACATGGACAAGCTCAAGGGCGCGGTCTTTTCCCAAAAGGTGCTCCTTAAGCTCGTTGAAAAGGGGGTTACGAGGGAGGATGCCTACTCGCTCGTTCAGAGGAATGCCATGAAGGTCTGGCAGGGGTTAGGGGACTTTAAATCGCTTCTCCTTGATGACAGCGAGGTGATGAATTCCCTTACGCAGAAAGACATCGCCTCATGCTTTGATGTCAGGCCGTATCTGAAGAATGTTGATTATATATTCAAAAGGGTGTTCGGAAAAGACCGTTAAGCGGAGGCTATGGCAAGATGAAAAGGCTTGAGAAACTCTACGAGGGCAAGGCCAAGACGCTCTATTCAACCGACGCCCCGGATGTCATCATCCAGTACTTCAAGGACGATGCTACCGCCTTTGACGGAAAGAAGAAGGGCGTCATCGAGCAAAAGGGCGTGCTTAACAATAAAATCTCATCACGCATATTCGAATGGCTCGCTGAAAAAGGGATAAAGACGCACTACATTTCAATGCCGTCTGAAAGGGAGATGCTCGTTAAGAAAGTGGAGATTATCCCTGTCGAGGTCGTTGTGCGAAACATCGTAGCAGGGAGCCTGTCAAAAAGGATGGGCGTTCCGGAGGGGACTTCCCTTAAGGAGACCATCGTGGAACTTTACTATAAAAGCGACCCGCTCGGAGACCCGATGATAAACGGCTATCATATAAGGGCCTTCGGCCTTGCAACAGACGCCGAGATTAAGGAGATGGAGACATCGGCCCTGAAGATAAACGAAATCCTGAGTAAATTTTTCGACGAGCGCTGCATAATGCTCGTTGACTTCAAGCTCGAATTCGGAAGATATAAAGGAGAAATACTCCTCGCTGACGAGATTACCCCTGACGGGTGCAGGCTGTGGGACAAGACCACAAAGGACAAGCTCGACAAGGACAGGTTCAGGAGGGACTTAGGCGGCGTAACAGAGGCGTATGAAAAAGTCATGAGGATGGTGGAGAGATGAAGGCAAAGGTCTATGTAACGCTCAAGAAAGCCGTCCTTGACCCGCAGGGCAAGGCCGTTCTCGGGGCGCTGAAATCAATGGATTTCAAGGAAGTCAAGGATGTCAGGATTGGTAAATTCATGGAGCTTGAGATTGACCCGTCGGCAACAGGCGAAGAGAAGAGGCTTAAGGACATGTGTGAAAGGCTCCTTGCCAACACGGTGATTGAGGACTACAGGATAGAGTTGGAATAACCTTATTGATGACCGTATTTATTAGTGTCCTAATTTATGCTTTCAAATGACCCCCTCACCGTTCCCTCTCCCCTGTGGGGAGAGGATAAAGGTGAGGGTGTAAACCTCCCTTATAATAGGACCGTTGAAAAATGGAGTTTTCCGGCATACC
>CAYIRV010000237.1:0-3045 GCA_964365865.1 uncultured Thermodesulfobacteriota bacterium
TTTGGATGCAATGGAGTTTCTTAAGGCTTTTTCGACCTCTGGTTTAAGCTCAAGGCCATAGTCCGGGTCAATGACCTCAACGATAACATTCTTTATAATAGCCTTAAGCTCTCCTACGGTCATGGAACTGACCTTTGTATCATCGGTAATGACTGGCATATTTCTACCTCTTTTTAAGAATATTATTCACCAAAAATCATATCTTTTCAAGCTGTTTGCTTGATTGAAGGTTTACTCAAATAGTTGCCGTATCATATACTGACTTGACATCAGGGCTGAGCATCAAACAGGCAGCAAGTATTATTACAGCCCGCCTACGCCCCGGCCTTCCGCTGTCCTTCTAACGGTTCGACCTTGACCTTGACAATCCTGTTGGCCTCGACATCAACGACAGTGAACCTCATGCCTTTAAAGACAACGAACTCTCCGCCGCGCGGTATGCGCTGGAGTTTCGAGAGCATGAAGCCGGCGAGGGTCTGGAACTCGTCGTATTCCTCTTCAATCGCGATGCCCTCGTCCTCCAAATCCCTGAGAGAAACCGAGGCGTCAACGACCATTGTCCCGTCCTTGAGCTTTTCCACGAGGCCGCCCATGCCTGCATCGTATTCGTCCTCGATTTCTCCCACGATTTCCTCGAGTATGTCCTCTATGGTTACAAGCCCTGTAACAGAGCCGTGCTCGTCAATCACTATGGCCATGTGCAGTTTTCTCCTCTGAAGCTCGCGGAGGAGCCTGCTTATCATTACAGAGTCGGGGATAAAATACGTGGGCCTTAAAAGCTCCGACAGCTCGAACTTGCCGCCTTTTTCAAATGCCCTGTATATGTCCTTGTGAAAGAGTATGCCTACGACATTGTCAGGCGTCTTTTTGTAAACAGGATAGCGCGAGAACCCTGCCTCTGTTATGAATTTGAGCGCGTCGGCGGGCAGGGTGGATACCTCGATGGCGCTGAACTTGTGCTTTGGAACCATGACCTCTTTGACTGTCGTGTCAGCGAACTCGAACACGCCGTGAAGGAGCGCGGCCTCGGTCTCCTCGAACTCTCCTGAAACCCGGCCTTCTTTAATGAAGTATTTTATCTCCTCCTCGGATACGAATGCCCTTTTTACAGGCTCTTTTACCCCGAGGAGCTTTAACACGGTTTGGTTTGAGAAGGTGAGCGCCTTCACGAAAGAGGAAGTCATCTTTGAAAGCAAATCAAGCGGCATTGCGGACGCGCAGGCGATTTTTTCCGCGTATCTGATGGCAAGGGACTTAGGCACAAGCTCGCCTATGACGAGAGTTACATAGGAAATCACGGCCACGACGACCACGATGGAGATAAACTCAGCGGAATTTTTTATAAAGCCGACGGGTATCGAGCCGAATACAGGCTTTAGAAACTCTATTGCCGCTATGCCGCCTATGACAGAGGCAAGGGTGCCGACCACTGTAACCCCTATCTGAACCGTTGCGAGAAACCGCTCAGGGTTGTCCTTCATTTCCGATACGAGCGAGGCCGAGACATTGCCGTCCCTCTTGAGCTGCTCTATTACGCTCCTCCGAGCGGAGATTATGGCGATCTCAGAGGACGAAAAAAAGCCGTTAATGAGTATAAGTATGAATATTATGAAAGCTACTATGATAAGGTTTTCCAATCGCTACCCCGCTCTTTTATACAGCGCGCCATAACTTCGCATACCCGACCCACGCCGCTTGGCGTGGGTGCCCCGGCGCCTTGGTCTGCTTTGTTCTGACGCGCTGTATTGTCAATTACGTATTACTTTGTGTATAGCCGTGAACACGGCAGCGCCCGGAAAAAGCGCGGCCTCTCCGAGCCCTTCCTCTATCCTCAGCAGCCGGTTGTATTTGGCTGTCCTGTCAGTGCGGGACGCCGAGCCGGTCTTTATCTGGCCCGCGTTTGTGGCCACCGCAATATCCGCGATTGTGGAGTCTTCTGTTTCGCCGCTGCGGTGGGATATTACGCAGGTGTAAGAGGCCCTCTTCGCCGTTTCCACGGCGTCGAGGGTCTCTGTAAGCGTGCCTATCTGGTTGACCTTGACGAGTATGGAGTTCGCCGCCTCTTCGTCAATGCCTTTTCTGAGCCTTTCCGTATTGGTAACGAAAAGGTCGTCCCCGACAAGCTGGATTCTGCCTCCGAGCCTTTTGGTGAGGAGCTTCCAGCCGGCCCAGTCGTCCTCTGACATGCCGTCCTCGATTGACACAACGGGATAGTCCTTTACGAGGCCCTCCAGATAGTCCGCCATCTTTGCCGACGAGGTTTTTTTGCCTTCAATGTGATAGTGCCCGTTCTTGTAAAATTCGCTGGAGGCGCAGTCAAGCGCGATGAAGACTTCTTTGCCCGGCTTGTAACCGGCCGCCTCGATTGCCTTAATGATAAGCTCGATAGCCTCCCTGTGCGACTTAAGTTTGGGGGCAAAACCGCCCTCATCGCCTACTGCTGTTGAAAGTCCGTTTTTGTGGAGTATTTTTTTAAGGTTGTGAAATACCTCGACTCCGGCCCTGAGCGCGTCGCTGAAGCACGAAAAGCCCGCGGGCACTGCCATGAACTCCTGTATGTCCAGGTTGTTGTCGGCGTGCGCGCCTCCGTTGATTATGTTCATCATCGGGACAGGCAGTGTCCTTGCCGCAACCCCGCCGATATATCTGTATAAGGGCTGGCCTGCGGCCTCTGACGCCGCCTTTGCAACAGCTAAGGATACGCCCAATATGGCGTTTGCACCGAGCCTTGCCTTATTGGCCGTTCCGTCGAGTTTTATAAGGGTCTTATCAACGAGGGCCTGCTCCATGCCATCCATGCCGATGACAGTCTCGGCAATCTCTCCGTTCACATTACTTACTGCCTTCCGCACCCCTTTTCCCAAATACCTCTTTACATCATTGTCCCTAAGCTCAACGGCCTCGAACTTTCCGGTCGACGCGCCGGAAGGCACAATGGCGCTGCCCATAAAACCCCCGTCCAACAGGACTTCCACCTCTATTGTGGGATTACCCCTTGAATCAAGCACCTCCCGGCCAGTCACATTTGCAATAACAGTCATGTTT
>CAYIRV010000238.1:0-3021 GCA_964365865.1 uncultured Thermodesulfobacteriota bacterium
AGGACGCTGAAGCCCTCCTTGGCGAGGTGGTCCATGAGGAGCTTCTGAATGTCCGGAAGCTCGAATCCCTCGGCATACTCGCGGGCGGCATAGCGCACGACTTCAACAACATCCTTCAGGGCATACTCGGGAATATCTCCATAGCCAAGACATATATTGACGAATGGGACAAGGCCTTCGGCATCCTTGCCGATGTGGAGAAGGCGGCCCTCAGGGCAAAGGGGCTTGCCGGAAAGCTCCTTACATTTTCCATGGGCGGCGAGCCTGTCAAGGGACCGGTAAGGCTCGATGCGCTTGTAAAGGAGTGCGCCTCCACGGCGCTCCGTGGTTTCAATGCAGGCTGCAATGTTAAATCTCAGAAAGACCTCTGGGCCGTTGAAGCTGACGAGGGCCAAATCGGGCAGGCATTGAGCAATATTATTCAGAACGCAGGTCATGCAACGCAGACAGGTGGCGCGGTCGAGATATCCGTGGAGAATGTTGATGCCAACGAGGACTCAGGGCGCATTAAAAAAGGCAGGTATGTCATGATAATCGTACAGGACAGCGGGCGCGGCATTTCCCATGATAACCTTTCAAAGATATTCGACCCTTTTTTCACCACAAAGGCCAACGCCGCGGGGCTCGGCCTGTCTGTCGCCTATTCAATCATCAAAAAGCACGGGGGAGACATAGATGTTTCATCTCAGCCCGCGAGCGGCACAACGGCGCGGATATATCTCCCTGCATCGGCCCGGGCAACCCCCCCTAACCCCCCCTTGCACAAGGGGGGGATTAAGGGGGGGTTAGTTGGCAAGAGGCTGAGGGTGCTCGTCATGGACGATGAGGAGATTGTCAGGGATGTCGTGGGCGAGATGCTTATGATACTCGGATACACGGCAGAGTTTGCCGAGAGCGGCAGAGAGGCGCTCGATATGTATAAAAAGGCCATGGACCAAGGCAGCCCTTTTGCCATGGTAATCATGGACCTTACCGTGCCGGGCGGCATGGGGGGTCAGGAGGCTATAAAGAAACTTCTTGAGATTGACCCGAGGGCAAAGGCCATTGTGTCAAGCGGTTATTCATCCGACCAGGTGATGTCTGACTACAGAAGCTATGGTTTCAAAGGGGTCATATCAAAGCCTTACAGGGTGGCGGACTTCAGAAAAGCCCTTGATGCCGCGCTCGCGTCAGAATAACCTAAATCCCCCTCTCCTTAATCCTCTCCCACAAGGGGAGAGGAAAATATTTGCGTTGCCCATCTTTTTATCTCCTCTCCCCTTAAAAGGGGAGAGGGAAGGGTGAGGGGTTACAATTAACTGATTTATGATATACCTCGACAACGGAGCGACATCCTATCCCAAGCCCGGGCCGGTCTATGACGCAATTGACCATGTCCTTCGCGCTGTCGGCGGAAACCCGGGCAGGTCAAGCCACCGCATGGCTGTTGAAGCCGCAAGGGTCGTGTTTACGGCAAGGGAGTCGGCCGCAAGGCTCATAAACGCCGGCGATTCGTCTTGCATAGCGTGGACAAAGAACGCGACAGAGGCTATAAACGCGGGCATAAAAGGGCTTTTAAGGCCGGGAGACCATGTTGTAACCACCTCCTTTGAGCATAACTCCGTTGTTAGAGCTTTGAAGAGGTCAGCCGTTGCAGTAACGGCCGTAAGGCCCGGCAAGGACGGGATTTTAAGCCCCAAGGCGGTTGAAGCCGCGCTCTTGCCTTCAACAAAGCTCGTTGTAATCACACATGCCTCGAATGTCATAGGCTCGCTCCAGCCCATTGTCGAGCTTGGCGCGGTTTGCAGGGAAAAAGGCGTTGTCTTCATGGTTGACGCCGCGCAGACGCTCGGGGCAATGGCCGTGGATGTTGAGGCAATGAACATCGGAATGCTTGCGGCAACAGGGCACAAGGCGCTCTTCGGCCCTCAGGGCACAGGGTTTTTGTATGTGAGGCAGGGGATTGAACTCAGCCCACTGATAGACGGCGGCACAGGGGAAGACGACTCAGCCGTTGATATGCCTGAAATCCTCGAAGCAGGAACCCTCAATACCCCGGGGATAGCCGGGCTCGGCAGGGGAATAGAATTTATATTGAGCGAGGGCATTGACAGGATACGGGCAAAGGAAGAGGGGTTCGTAAGGGAAATCATCTCAGGGCTTAAGGCAATCAAAGGGGTTAGCATCATAGGCCCGCATGACGCCGGGAAAAGGGCAAGCCTCGTGTCATTCAACATAAAGGGCATTGACGCCATTGACGCCGGAATCCAGTACGACGAAAGGTTCTCCATAATGCTCAGGTGCGGGACCCACTGCGCGCCAATGGCCCACAAAGAGGCAGGTACATACCCTAACGGCTCCATAAGGGTAAGCCCCGGATACTTCAATACGCCCGATGAAATAGAAGCCTTCATAAAGGCGACTGAAAGGATAGCGGGAGCCTGATTGAAAATGACCCCCTCACCTTTATCCTCTCCCCTTTGGGGAGAGGATAAAGGTGAGGGGCATAATCGTAAACAATGCTTATACTCGGCATAGAGTCGTCGTGTGATGATACAGGGGCCTCGGTGGTTGAGGACGGCGAAACCGTTCTTTCTTCCGTGGTCTGGTCTCAGGACTCCATACACGGCAGGTATGGCGGCGTGGTGCCAGAGCTTGCGTCCCGGAACCACATAAGCGCCATAGTGCCTGTGGTTGAGCGTGCCCTCGAAGAGGCGGCTATTAAGATGGACGACATTGACGGTCTGGCTGTAACGCAGGGGCCCGGGCTTGTGGGCTCGATTCTCGTGGGTCTTTCGTTCGCAAAGGCTGTTTCCTTTGCGTCCGGGGTTCCCTTTGTCGGGGTAAACCATATTGAAGCGCACGCGCAGGCTGCTTTTTTGAGGGAAAAGGGAGAGAGCCTGAAGGACCTTGGTTTTCCTTTTGTGAGCCTCGTTGCCTCAGGCGGCCATACCATGCTCCTTTATTGCAAGGCCCCGGCCGAGTTCAGGGCAATAGGCCAGACGCTCGACGACGCGGCCGGCGAGGCATTTGACAAGGTGG
>CAYIRV010000239.1:0-3019 GCA_964365865.1 uncultured Thermodesulfobacteriota bacterium
AGGCGACATACTCGACTCGATGAAGCTCGTCATAGTCAGGGCCAAGAAACCGTAAACATCAACACCGTGTCTTTGCCCTCTTCAGTGCCCCCATCTGCCGGTCGGCCTGAAAAGGAGGATTAAAAGCGCGCCTGATAGAAATCCGCCTATGTGCGCGTACCACGCAATGCCGCCGCCCGCGCCCAAGCCGAGAAGCTGCATGAGAAACCAGAACCCGAGAAAAAAGAGCGCGGGTATCTTCACTACCGAGACGAAAAAAAGCAGGAACACGAGCGTATGCACCTTGCCCTTGGGGAAAAGGAGGAAATACGCGCCCAATACCCCGGCAACGGCACCGCTCGCGCCTATCATCGGAAGCTCGGAATGCGGGTCCGTGAGTATGTGGACCAGGCTCGCTATGACCCCTGTAAGGAGATAGAAGATTATATACTTGACGTGCCCGAGCCTGTCCTCTATGTTGTCGCCGAATATCCACAGATACAGCATATTGCCGCCGAGGTGAAAGAGGCCGCCGTGGACGAACATGGATGTTAATATCGTGAACGGCGGCGGCACTATGTCAGGCAGGCTTATGTCAATAAAATGCGTTATCTCAAACGGTATGGCCGCGGTCTTGTAAATGAAGTCCGAACCCTGCTTATAACCTAACGTGAGCTGATAGATGAAGACCGCGGTATTAACGGCGATTATTGAAATGGTCGCATAAGGAAAGGTGGAACTCGGGGTGTCGTCCTTTATGGGTATCATTCAAGGCTGCCTCTAAAAATCGCTCTTTTCCCCGATCTCCGCGTTAGGGCGGAAATAAAAATGCTCACATATTGATATATATGCCGCGCTATTTATTTCCGCCCTGCCTTGCCCCCCCCTTAATCCCCCCCTTTAATTAAAGGGGGGGGATTAAGGGGGGGTCGCTGATTTTCAGAAGCAGCCTGAAAATCGTTATTTCTGCCTGTAGAACATGAGCTCCGTTGCGTAAGGGGAGACGATATGGTGGAGCCTTTCCATTTCCTTTACCTTCAGGGATTGAAACGACTCGGCGGCCTCGGCGTTTTCCTTGAGCTGCTCGATATTGTCGCAGCCGACAACGGCCGCGCTTACGGGCTGGCTGAGCGCATAGCTCAGAAGGAGCTTTTTCGGCGCGTTAAAGAGGCCGCGCAAAAAGACCTTCATGGCGATAACCCCGACATCCTTCGGCCCGGCCACGGGCATTACCTCCTCAAGGAAGCTCTTGGCGCATGTCTCGGCCGGGTTTACCGGTATGAGGACGGTGTCGAAGTCAAATGCCTCAAGACAGCGCCTTATTATGGAGGGGCTGTGATGGCCGGTAACGCCGATAAACCGCACGCTGCCTTTTTCCTTCGCCTCCCTGAACGCCTCAAGTGCGCCGCCGGGGCCGAAGATTTTGTTCATGTCGTCTTCTGTCCTCACATCGTGGAGCTGCCAGAGGTCGAGGTAATCGGTCTTGAGGTTTTTAAGGGTTTCAGCGAGGCTTTCGAGCGCCGAGGATTTTTCCCTTGCGTGCGCCTTGCCCGCGAGGAATATGTCCTTTCTCCTGTGGGCAAGGGCTGAGCCGTAATATGCCTCGCTCGGGCCGTAAGCGCGCGCGGTCTCCATGTAGTTAATGCCTAAGTCGAGCGCGGTGTTTATGAGTTCCGCCGCGGCCTTGTCATGCCCCGGCGCCCTCAGGATGCCTTCGCCCCCGAGACCGAGGATGCTTACAAGGGCGTTGGTCTTTCCGAGCCTTCTTCTGCGGATTGCCATGCGTTCGATTATACCAGCAAAGGCGCGGGTGTCCACGGATTTTTTGGCCGGGCGTGAAAATAAGGAAGAACGGAAAAATATCAGATGTGCGTGGCGCCGTTGTTTTTCCAGACCGGGTCTTTGGGCAAGCGTATAGTGAATTCAGACCCTGTTCCGGGTTCGCTCTTCACAACAATCGAGCCGCCGTGGGACTCGACGATTGAGCGGACTATGGACAAGCCGAGGCCGCTCCCGATGGTCTGGCTCCTGCTCTCGTCAATCCTGTAGAAACGGTCGAAAATCTTGTTTATCTCCCCGGCTGGTATGCCTATGCCGGTATCCTTCACGGTTACGACCGCTGTATCGGCCTCCCCGGATACCGTAATATAGACCGAGCCGCCCTGCTTGTTGTATTTTACCGCGTTCTCCACCATGTTGGTGAAGACCTCGGTGAGCCCTTCCCTGTCGCCGCTGACGGAAGCAAAGCCGTGCTCAAGGGTAATCCTAACCCCCTTGCCCGCGGCCATTGGCTCGATGAGCCTGACGACATCCTTCAATGTTTCCTTCAGGTCAACCTTCGAGGGACTGAACCGCATCTCCTTGCTGTCGAGCCGGGATATGACGAGTATGCGGTTTATTATGCCGCACATCCTGTTTACCGTCTCGCTTATCTTCCTGAACGCCTCCCTGTAGTCATCGGCGCTGCGAGTCCTGCCGAGGATGACATCGCAGAAGCTCTTAATGATGGATGTCGGGGTCCGGAGTTCGTGCGAGGCATCGGAGAGAAACTGTTTTTGTCTCGTGAAAGACGCCTCGAGCCTGCCCATCATGGTATTGAAGTCAACGGCGAGCGGCTTAATCTCCGCGGCAAGGCCTTTCTCCTCCACCCTTTCGCTGAGATTCGCCTCTGTTATCCGGCTTAAGCTCCGCGAAAACTCCTTAAGCGGACGGAGCGCCCAGCTCGATATGATGAATACGGCTATGCCGCACATGACAAAAAGGATCGGGAACACGAGGAGCCCCATGTCCCTCAAAGATGCGGCGAGCCTTGACACATCATCGAGGGATTCGGCTGTCTGAAAGATGAGGATGCCGGCCTTGAACCGGTAGTTCTGGGTAATCATCCTGAGCTTCTGCCCGTTGGGCCCGGTAATAGTGTCGTAGCGCGGCTCGTCCGACGGCTGGAGGAGCGGGAGGTATGCCCCTGCAAGCGCAAGCGAGGGCGAGCGCGCGAGCGTCTTTGAGTCCGAGGCGCCGGTTATCTGGTAGTAATGGCCGG
>CAYIRV010000240.1:0-3010 GCA_964365865.1 uncultured Thermodesulfobacteriota bacterium
CCGAAGCCGCGACCGAGCCCGCGGCTGAAACCGCGGCCACGGCCTTCGCTTCGCCTGAAGAGAAAGGGGAAGAAAAGGTCGAGGAGAAGGCGCGTAAAGGTGCCTGAGGCCAGGGAGCTTCTGACAGGGGAGGAGACCCAAAGGCTCATTGACATGGAGAGGGTCGTTAAGGAGGCGCTGGAGAGGGTCGAGCAGTCCGGCATCGTCTTTATTGACGAGATTGACAAGATTGCCGGAAGACAGACCGGGGCCACGCCTGATATTTCGCGGGAAGGGGTGCAGCGGGACCTTCTCCCCATAGTCGAAGGCTCGACCGTGAGTACGAAATACGGCATGGTCAAGACCGACCATATACTTTTCATAGCTTCCGGCGCCTTTCATGTGGCAAAGCCTTCGGACCTTATACCCGAGTTTCAGGGGAGGTTTCCCATAAGGGTGGAATTGAAGCCTCTCGGCAAGGGGGACTTCATAAGAATCCTTACCGAGCCGGAGAACGCGCTCCTTAAACAGTACAAGGCGCTCATCGAGACCGAATCAATCGAGATAGAATACATGCCGGACGCCGTAGAGGAAATCGCCGCCATAGCCGCGGAGGTGAACGACCGCATGGAGAACATCGGGGCGCGCAGACTCCATACGGTCATGGAGAGGGTCTTTGACGAAATCTCGTTCGACGCCCCTGATACCGGCGCCAAAAAGGTCGTGATAGACAAGGTTTATGTGAGGGAGAGGCTCGAAGGCATCCTGAAGAACGAGGACCTGTCGAGGTATATACTTTAGGCAGCCTGTAATCCGTCTTTAGGCAAGGAAGCCAGTGAAGAAAAATATCGAAAAGGTCAACATACTGCTCGAATCCCTTCCTTACATCAGGAAGTTCTACAACAAGACCGTTGTCATAAAGTACGGCGGCAGCGCGATGGCTGAGGAGGGGCTTAAGAAGAGCTTTGCCCGCGACATCGTGCTCATGAAATATATCGGCATCAACCCGGTAATAGTGCACGGCGGCGGCCCTCAGATAGGGGCGCTCCTCAAGAGGCTCGGCAAGGAGTCCCGGTTTGTAAAGGGCATAAGGGTTACGGACGCCGAGACCATGGATGTCGTCGAGATGGTCCTCGTGGGAAAAATCAACAAGGAGATAGTGGGGCGCATAAACTTTTACGGCGGCAGGGCCGTTGGGCTTGGCGGAAAGGACGGGGGCCTCATAGCCGCGAAGAAGATGAAGATCAAGGGGGAGGATATGGGCATGGCCGGGGATGTGGAGTCAATAAACCCCTCGGTCATAAAGACCCTCGAAGACAATAACTTCATCCCCGTAATCGCGCCGGTGGGCGCGGGCGCGGACGGCCTCACATACAACATAAACGCCGACACGGTCGCGGGCAAGGTGGCGTCCGCGCTCAAGGCCGAAAAACTCATATTGCTTACCGATGTTGAGGGCGTGCTTGACAAGAACAAGAAGCTCCTGTCGTCCTTAAGCCTGTCCGAGGCCCGGTCTTTGCTCAACAAGAAGGTCGCTGTAGAGGGCATGATACCCAAGCTCAAATGCTGCATGGAGGCCGTGGCCTCAGGGGTTTCCATGGCGCATATCATAGACGGAAGGGTTGACCACTCCGTGCTTCTCGAGGTCTTCACTGACGCGGGTATAGGCACGGCCATAGGGATTAAGAGATAATCACTGCTATCCCGTTAACTTTCAGGTCAGGCGATTCGCTCCATCCTATACTTCCTCTCCCCAAGGGGGAGAGGGCAGGGTGAGGGGGTTACGCTGTGTATAAATCAGGGAGGGGTCTTGGATTTGACAAACATCGAGATAATCAAGCTTACGGAAAAGCACATAGCGAACACATATAACCGGTATCCCATTGCCATAGTAAAGGGGCTTGGGACAAGGGTTTGGGACGCTGACGGAAGGGAGTATCTGGACTTCACATCCGGGCTTGCGGTCTGCAATCTGGGCCACTGCCACCCGAATGTTGTCGCGGCATTGAAGGCCCAGGCCGAAACGCTCATACACATATCGAACCTTTATCACATAGGGCCGCAGGCGGAGCTTGCCAAGCTCCTTACGGACAATTCCTTTGCCGACAGGGTGTTTTTCTGCAACTCCGGGGCAGAGGCCAACGAGGCCGCCATAAAGCTCGTGAGGAAATACTTCAGCCTGCGCGGGGGGGACCGGTTCCGCATAATAACAATGGAGCAGTCCTTTCACGGCAGGACTTTCGCGGCGCTCGCGGCAACAGGGCAGAAGAAGTTTCAGGCCGGGTTCGAGCCGCTCCTTGAAAAGTTCACATATGTGCCGTTTAACGACATTGACGCCGCGGCGCGGGCGATTGACGGGAAAACCGCCGCAATAATGGTAGAGCCTATTCAGGGCGAGGGAGGCGTGAACATCCCGTCACAGGGCTATTTAAAGGGACTTAAGGACATATGCAAAAAGGCCGGTCTGCTTCTCATATTCGACGAGGTGCAGGTCGGCATGGGCAGGACCGGCAAGTTATTCGCCTATGAGAACTATGATGTTACCCCTGATGTCATGACCCTGGCAAAGGGACTTGCCGGAGGGGTCGCCATCGGGGCCATGCTTGCGACAGAAGAGGTCGCGTCAGCCTTCACCCCGGGCACACACGCCTCGACATTCGGCGGGAACCCGCTCGCAACAGCCGCGGGCGTGGCGGCCCTGAAGACGATTCTCGAACAAGGGGTTTTGGACAACTGCAGGGCTGTCGGCGAGGAACTCTTTACGAGGCTTGCCGCGCTTAAGCCGAAATATCCCTTTATTAAGGAAGTGAGGGGCAAGGGGCTTATAATCGGCATGGAGCTTTTGCCTGATGTATTGGCCGGAGACATCGTAAAGACATGCCTTGAAAAGGGGCTTCTAATAAACTGCATCAACGACAAGACCCTGCGCTTCATCCCGGCGCTTACGGTAACAAAAAAAGATGTTGACGAGATGTTCGGGATTTTAGAAGGGGCGCTGGGCGGGCTATAGTCAAAGACAGTCAGAACTAAA
>CAYIRV010000241.1:0-3005 GCA_964365865.1 uncultured Thermodesulfobacteriota bacterium
CCCTCCTTCCTGTATTATTATGCTTGTATGCCTTTCTTCGGCCTCGATCTGGAGGAGCTTCGCGGATTCCTCCAATGCCTCCGCCAACGGGAATGCAGAGATGATGAGAGGCAGGTCCTCATAGCTGTTCTGGTAGATGTCAAGGACATCGTTGACCATGCCTATGAGGAGTCCGCTCCCCAGGATGATATCCGTCAGCACCCGCGCAGTCTCCTCGGGCCGGGAGGATTTTATCGTGCGCTGGAGAGCTTCGAGCCTTTTCTTAATGCCTATTATCGGGTTTCTCAGGTCGTGCACAAGGGTTGAAGAGAAATGGCCGAGCGCGGCAAGCCTTTCCGAGCGTAAAAGCTGCTGCTCAAGCTCCTTTCTCTTGGTAATGTTCCTTATGTGAACCAGTACATACCCTGTCTCCCCGTTCCTTTCAATCGCCGTGAGGTCAACCTCCATCGTGAGTATTCCAAGTTCTCTGCTAAGTATCCTGAATTCCGTTGTGCACGGCTTTTTGCCCGTGAGCGACTTTTGGAAAAGCTCCATGTAAGTCTTCCTCTCATCCTCATGGACTATCTCCGAGAAGTCCCGGCCTATAAGCGCGTCCTTTGTATACCCTATTATCTCTTCCTCTCTTTTGTTGACAGCGGCAATCCTGCCCTGGGAGTCAACCATCAGCATCGAGTCCTCCGAGTGGTCAAAGAGGGTCTTGTATCTCTCCTCCGACTCCCTTATCGCCCTCTCGAGATTTTTCCGCTCGGTTATGTCCGTGAATATTTCAAGTATGGATATAGTGCCGTCCAGATTCCTTATCGGTGAATGCGTGACGAGATAAGTCCGTCCATCGAGCGCGTTGACCTCAAGCACACCGATCTTTTCTATGCCTTTCACGACAGGGCATTCATCGCATGGGCGCTCCCTGCCGGCGTATATCTTATAGCAGGTCTTTCCTACGGCCTCTTTTCCAAAAAGCTTCAGGAACTTCTCGTTCATGTAGCGTATCCTGAAGTCCCGGTCCACTATGTCAAGGCCGTCTTCCATGCTCTCGATAATCGTCTCAAGCTTGTCCCTTTCGAGCCTTATCTCCTCTTCAAGAATCTTTCTCTTTGTGATGTCCCTCATGTGGACCTGAATGAAGACCGTGTTCCCGCCCTTCTTTATCCCCCTCAGGTTCGTCTCCATCGTGAGCATGCCGTGGCTGCGGCTCAAGACCTCGATTTCGGCGGTCGGCGCTTTTTCACCTTCAAGGGTGTTTTTAAAAAGGGCCGTGAAGGTCTCCCTGCCCTTCTCCGGAAGCATTGTTGAGAACATCAGGCCGAGCAGGGTCTCTTTTAAATAGCCCAAGACCTCCTCTTCCCTCATGTTTACGTCAACTACCGTCCCTTCAAGGTCGAGTATCAGCATCGAATCCTCTGAGTGGTCGAAAAGGGCCTTGTATTGCTCCTCCGACTCCTTCAGCCGATGCAGGTACAGCTCCATCTCCTTATTGTTCTTCTCGAGGTTCTCGGCCATCTGGTTGAAGGTCTCGGCGAGTTTTTCTATCTCGTCGCCGGTTTTTATGCTTATGCGGTGGTCCATCCGGCCTTGGCCGATAAGCCCCGCCCCTTCAATAAGCAGGCCTATGGGCCTTATGATCCTTCTTGCCGCAAACAATCCGAGAAGGGGCAGCGCTATCAGCAAGGTGAGCACCAGTAAGGATACCTTCCACAAAAGCGCGTGCATCGGCGCGTAAGTTTCATCCGGAAACTGCCTTATGAAAATATACCATGCCTTGGTCCCGAAGTAGCCTGCACCCGCACGAAGGGTTGAGGCAACCGGGGCAAAACCGATTATGGAGTCCTTGCCTCCATGCGCGTCATCATCGGCGATGCCCCAGCCCGGCTTGCCCGTGCTTATCTGCCGCATGAGCCGGTCGTTTATCCTGTGGCTTTCCGGAGGATATATGGGACAGACCACGAGCATACCATCGGAGGTTACAAGATTTGCATGGCCGGTCTTGCCTATTTTTATCATGTTGACGGCGTTGAATATCTCTTTGACGCTGTATGTCATCTTCAACACGCCGATAACTTTCTGTTCGCCTTTGCTATGGACCGGCACGGCGATAGCGAGGGAATAGGTCTGTGCGTCTTTGTCGTATTCTATTCCGCCTATGTAATCCTGACCCCTGCCTTGGTTATAGGCAGCCCTCCACCAGTCTTTTTCGCCATGATAGCGCTCAGCCGGTCCGTTTATTGCCTTAACGACATAGCCTTTGCTGTCGGTGACGAGAATAGAGCCGTATTCCCCCATCCTCTGTCTCTGGTAGTCCTTCATGTATTCGGAGACTGAAAAAGGCCTTTGTAAATCAAGGCCGATTATCGGCGCATGTTTCAGGCCGCGGTCTTTATCGGTGTATGACCTGTTCGTCCTTGAGACCGCATCAACGATAACAGGCGCGAGGGCAAGGCTTTTGGCGTTCTTTATGGTCATGTTCATGAATATCTGTATCTTATCGGCGGTCTCGGTCGCCAACTCCTGGAAGTTGGTGCCGATGGAATTTTTAAGCGCATTGATGCTGGTGAGGTATGTAAGCACGACTACGATAAGGCTGGGGATTATCCCCACGAGAAGAATGGCTGTAATGGCCTTTCTCTGGATGCTTTTTTTACTCTCGGCATGCATAGCTATGTCTTATGCGGCTTTTTTGCCCGACATATTCCATACAGGGGTTGAATATGTTTTCTCAACTTAACTGGATTTTGGGCCGATTTGAACGGCCGGTAGGGTTTTAAAATGGAGGCGGCGAGCGGATTCGAACCGCTGAATGGCAGTTTTGCAGACTGCTCCCTTAACCACTTGGGTACGCCGCCATATGCACATAGACTGCTCCTACTATAATAACGCGCGCTTCTATTTGTCAAGACAAAAACCCCCCCCCTTGACAAGGGGGGGGTAGGGGGGGGTGTAACAAGGGGCTGCTTCTAAAAATCAGCTACCCCCCCTTAATCCCCCCCTTTAATTAAAGGGGGGGATTA
>CAYIRV010000242.1:0-3003 GCA_964365865.1 uncultured Thermodesulfobacteriota bacterium
TTACGACCCCTGCGTAGAGCCTTTCAACAACAGGGTTTGTTATTACCGCGGCCCTGCCTGAAAAACCCATTGCCTTAAGGCGGCCGCCGAGCTTGGAGATAAGCCCTGCCTCTATTATAATGTCATACGACCTATCGCCGAGTTCAAGCCTGACGGTCAACATGTTTGAGAAATTCCCTTATGGCCTTGACAGCGCCTTCAACACCCAAGTCCGTTGTGTCGAGTTCAAAATCGCAGTCCCTATACGGCTCTTCCCTTTCCTTTAAAAGCCTTTCCACTTCCGCCCTCTTATCCGCGCCCTTAAGATTAAGCAGCGGCCTGACTTCGTTATTCCCCGCCCTTTTTAATATAGCATCAGCCGTTGCCTTAAGACATATGACCTTTGCCCAAGACCTGAGGGCCGCCCTGTTTTCAGGGGCGATTACAGCCCCGCCTCCGGTTGAAACCACGAGGCCGTGGCCGAACGAGCCTGACGAGAGCTTCCTTATGATGTTTTTTTCAATCTCCCTGAATCTCCCCTCTCCGTACAGGGAAAAAATCTCGCGTATCCTGAGCTTTGCCTCCTCCTCTATGAGCTTGTCAGTGTCAACGAACTTGAGCTTAAGCTCAACGGCAAGCCTTTTCCCCACAGTGGTCTTGCCTGTTCCCATGAATCCTGTAAGGACAATATTAACCATAGTGAGAAGGGTAGAGCAGATGACCACTTCCTTATTCCCCTCTCCCCTTGTGGGAGAGGGTAGGCAGATGACCACTTCCTTATTCCCCTCTCCCCTTGTGGGAGAGGGTAGGGTGAGGGGGATGTCAAAAGCCTGCGATTTGTTTTAAATAGCCTCTGTAATTCCTTTCGATTTCGCCGATAGAGTCGTTGCCGAACTTTTCGAGAAAAGCCGAGGCGAGCTCGAACGCAACGACCGCCTCTGCCACCACTGACGCGGCAGGCACTGCCGTTATGTCCGAGCGCTCGATGCTCGCGAGATATGGCTTTTTCGTGTTTATGTCAACTGAGCGAAGCGGCTTATAGAGCGTGGGTATGGACTTCATGACAGCCCTGAGCATTACCGGCTCTCCGTTAGATGTGCCTCCCTCGATGCCTCCCGCGTTGTTGGTGCGCCTGTAGAAACAGGGACTCTGAGGCCAATAGGCATTGCCGGGCTTTTCGCGGCCTCTCAGCCTGTAGAATATCTCGTCATGCGTCTTTGACCCCGGTGTCCTTGAAGCAGCGAACCCGATTCCGACCTCAACGGCTTTTATGGCCTGCACGCTCATAAGCGCGAGCGCGAGCCTTCCGTCAAGCTTCCTGTCCCAGTGGACATGGCTTCCGAGCCCGGGTGGCACGCCCAGACAGGCCACCTCGATTATGCCGCCTAAGCTGTCGCCGTTCTTCTTGGCCCAGTCTATCCTTTTCATCATCCGCTTTGCCGCGGCCTGGTCAGGGCATCTTACCTCCGAGCGTTCGGCCTTGCTGAACAGGGCGTCAAATTCGCCGTAGCCCATCGGCTTAAGGGCAGGCATCTTAGCCCCGCCGATTTCGCTCACCCAGCTTACGACCCTCATGCCGAACTCTTTCAAGAGCCTCTTGGCACACGCGCCAACTGCCACGCGCGCCGCGGTCTCGCGGGCGCTTGACCTTTCGAGGACATTCCTCAGGTCATGGTGGTTGTATTTAAGCCCTCCGGCAAGGTCAGCGTGCCCGGGCCTCGGCCTTGTTACAGGCTCTGCTTCAGGATTGGGCAATGCCTCGATTGACATTATATCGCCCCAGTTCCCGCGGTCTAAATTCTTGACATCAAGACAGACCGGCGAGCCGAGGGTCAGGCCGAACCTTATGCCTGAGAGTATGTCAATGCGGTCTTTTTCTATACTCATCCTGCCGCCCCTGCCATAGCCCTTTTGCCGCCTCTCAAGCTCAGCGTCAATGTCAGGGGCGCCAAGCTTGAGGCCGGCGGGCATGCCCTCGAGTATGGCGACAACCGAGCTTCCGTGGGATTCCCCTGCAGTAAGGTATCTTAGCATCCGTCCTCCGGAAAGTTTAAAGACCGTGATGCGTCATACGTGAAGCGTGAAAAAAACCTTGCTTATGCCGCGTTCCACGCTCACGGTATGACGCAGAATATAACTTAAAAAAGGCTGTTAGACAACGAAAAAAATGACCTTCGTCAAGGGGGGAAAAACAGAAATATTCCGGTTTCGTATTGATTTTGAAAAAAATGACCCGGCGGGCTTTCAGACGCCGATGCAGGACATTAACATCAAGCATCGGCATAGGAAAGCCCGCCGGGCCGGGGGGTGATTATACGGCAGGGGCCAAAGACCTCTCTGCCGCGATAATCGCTTCTAACTCTATAAGGGAAATAGTCCCTTCCTTATTATTTTCCCCCTTTGTAAAAGGGGGATTTAACCATCACATTTCAAATCACCCTACCCCACCCAGCCTCCCCTTGTAAAGGGGAGGAGTTTTATACTCAATCGCCCCTCCTTTACAAGGAGGGGCAGGGGGAGGTAGTTCCGTAGATACCGTCTTGGCTTGACAGCCAAGACGGTATCTACAGGCTGCTATGCCCTTTCAGCCGAGAGCCTCCTCGGCCTTAAACCTGACGCCTGCGCTGCCGCAAGTATCTTGCTGTGAGGTATTACCTTGCCTGAATGGACGGCATCCACAGGGCCGGATGAATCCTTTGAAATCTTGAAGCTCGATACCATGTCCTTAAGCTCGCTGGCGAGCCGCGCCATGTCGCCCGTTGCCTTGGACACCTCTCCAATGGCCGCGACATTCATCTTGGACACCTCGGATATGGAGTCCATGTTCTTGCTGATTTCGTCCGTGGTGGCGCTCTGCTCCTCGGTGGATGTGGCTATGTGCGCTATCATGTCCGACACGCTCTGCACGCCCACGACGATTTTACCGAGCGAATCCCCTGCCTCGTTGGCGAGCCTGACTCCGTTCTCGACCTTTGCCGTGCCGTCGGCCATGGCGCTGACCGCGTGCGTGGTCTCATCCTGAAT
>CAYIRV010000243.1:0-3000 GCA_964365865.1 uncultured Thermodesulfobacteriota bacterium
GGGATGTCGAGCTTATCGAGACGGCCGCGCTCCTTCACAACATCGGCCTTATCGGCGTGCCGAGGGAGATTATAGACAAGGACGAGGCCATTCTCACCATGGACGAGCGCGCGCTTATGAGGCAGAACCCGGTATTGTCGCAGGACATCCTTTCGGCGATTGACACATTGAGGCAGGCAGGGACAATCATAAGAAGCCACATGGAAAGACACGACGGCAAGGGATGGCCGGACAAGCTCAAAAAGGACGAAATCCACATAGGCTCCGCCATAATATCCGCCTGCAAGCTCTACGACGAATTGAAGCACAAAAGGCAAAAGACGCTGCTTTCGGAAATCATTGACAGGTTCGGCAAGGAGCGCTTGGGGATGTTCTCCGCGGAGTTGGCTGACGCCTTTGTAGATTTCATAAAGGACTACAAGGAAGAAGAATTGACGCATAAGGCCGGCGGCCCGCTTCACAATGCCCATTTCCAGAGCTTGCCGGTGTCAGAGGTAAAGCCCGGCATGGTGCTCGCTAAAAACCTTGTAACATCAAAAGGCAACCTCCTCGTGCCAAAAGGCACGGCCCTTACGCACGCCCTCATCGAGAAAATCCTTAACTTTCACAGGATTGACCCTGTTTCAGAAGGCGCGTATGTGGCGTTGAACTAATAAAGACGGCTGTCATGGGAAGGGATTTGAAGTCCCCTCCTTAATCCACCCAATACTGTAAAATTAGCATTAAACAACTGTCAAGTTATTTTACGATTTCACTTAAACTAAAAAACTTAAGCTAATCAGATAGTTAGTAGACCATGAAAAATTCAATTTGCCGTCTTTGCGAACGAAGCGAAGCTATATAGTCTATATGTATATCAACTACTTAGAGATTGCTTCTGCGCGAAAAACGCTCCTCCTAATGACAGAAAAGGATTTTTTCCGTGCCCTGTTGGTTAGTTAAAAAACATGTAAAAATTCTTTACAGTTTGTTTATTTATTTTGGCTCATAGTCTTTTAAAAGTTCTTATAAATCAACTAATTGGCTATATTGTGGATTATGGCATGAAATTTGCTTTATAAGAATGTAAGATGTGATTAGCACTTTTTAGGAGGGCTAATTTTATGGATAAAAAGAAAAAGTTAACCTTGTTGCTGATTTTGCTTACCGCAGGCTGGGCCGGGCGGATAGATGCCATGAGCCTCGGTGAAGTGGGGCAGGGTCTCGAAGTGCAGGCCTATGATCTCGCTGGTTATATAGAAGACGCAACCCCTGGGACAATCTCACGAGTCGTGGCCGGAGCATATTCAGAGTCAGCGGGTGGTCCATTCTCATGGGCTCATTACGACACAAGGGCGCAGGCATCTCCGGGGGTTCTCGGCGCATACATAGATTTCAGTTATGTCAATGGCGGCGACTGGTATAACAGCGGCGCTCGCGCAGAATCCGGAGACATCCTCACTGTTTATGACCCCACGCATGCCAACGGGTCGGTTGACCTCTACTTTAACCCCGATGTCCACGGGACACTGTCCAGCTCCGGGGAGGATGTGTACGGAAGCGTCGCTGCCGGGCTGCGGTTCGGGGAGTTCAATGGGGCGAGTTGGGATGAAACATGGACAACGGCTGGGCAGTTTTACACAGAAACAACACGAGATGGAATCAATTCCGTCATTTATACGCCGCTTCCCAGCTACACATTTTCTCTGGCCCTTGACCAGTACGGATACGGCCAAATGGCTGCCTTGCTCTATCTTGACACATATGTAAGTGAAGGCGCCTCCAGTTGGAGCCCCTCATCGGGAGCCGTCTTGGCGGATTACTACAACACGGTAAGCATAAGTGTAGCCTCGCAATATGGCACGACGACTATAACCTCGCAAGGGGGATGGGATGTCGGCAACACTACCGCTGTGCCAGAGCCGTCAACCATCCTTCTCCTCGGAAGCGGCTTGGCCGGGTTCGCGGGCATAGGCATAATGAAACGCAGGAAAAAGGGGTAAATAGGTTATCAGATATTTTGGCGGGCATTGCCCGCGCTACAAAACTAATGCCCCCTTCCTTATTTTCCCCCTTTCGTAAAGGGGGAAACAGGGGGATTTACACCGTCATCCTTCAAATCCCATCTCTCTCTCCCCTTCCGGCCGAGAGAGAGCGGTCTTGGCAGTAATATCCTCGAACTTTCTGAAACGCGCTTCTCCCTGCCAAGTATGCTTACCGTTCCATGAGCCAGCCGTTTTCCCTCGCGCTGAAAATAAACCCGTTCCCGGCCGCTATGTAGTCGTGGACTATTATGTCAACTGACCGGGCTGAGTCCTGCATTGCGAGCGCGAGCCTTTTTTCTCCCTCGTCAGGGCTGTCGCCGTCTTTAAGGCAGCGGACGAATATGACGGAGCGCGCGTTATAGGCAAACGCGCTTTCGAGCGCCCTTCTCGTTGAAGATTCCCTGTCAAAGGCCTCGGGCCCGGCTATTGTCTCCACCCCGAGCGCGAAGTTCTTTGAATTGAGATAAATTGCGAAAAGGGAGCCGTCATACGCCATTGCCGCGTTGCCGCGGATTAGCTCAACGGCCTCCTCCGAGGTGCGGACAAGGCTTTGCTCCTCAGGGCCTTCAGAGAGGTATGAGTTTGTGAATTGCCGGACGAGGCCGAGGACAATGGCCGCGTTTTCGCCGATGCCGTTTACTGACTTAAGCTCATCGGGTGGTGCGTCAAATACGCCGTTAAGAGAGCCGAACCGCTTTATGAGCAGCTTTGCAAGAGGCTTTACATCCCTCCTCGGTATGGCGTATGTAAGGAGAAGTTCCACGACCTCGTAGTCGTGGAACCCGGCAAGGCCGCCCTTTAAAAAACGCTCCCTCAGCCTTTTCCTGTGGCCGCTCTTTGTTGGCGCTGACGCAGGCATCCTCTCATCCGTCCTGACAGGCTTGCTATTCCTTCTTCAGTCCCTTTAAAAACGGCAGTATCAGGTCAATCGGTATCGGGAATATAATCGTGGAGTTCTTCTCAGCCGATATTTCCG
>CAYIRV010000244.1:0-2992 GCA_964365865.1 uncultured Thermodesulfobacteriota bacterium
TACTCGGCGCGCCCTTCATGCTCTCGACGCTTGCCATGTTCCTTTTAGGGGCCGGGGCGTGGAAGTTCAGGGGCTTAAGGGAAAAACCCTCCATAACGCCGGAAAAGACAGGCTTCAGGAGAGACATGGAGTTCTTCCTGTTCTCCTTTACCATAGCGTTTCTCGTGGCATTCACCCCTTACGAATACAGAATGCTCAGGATGTTCGTCGCGCTCGTTCTCGTGCTCACCTATTTCTACTATGTGCTCGAAACCGTAAAGGCGAGCGAGGCGCTCGTAAAGGGTGGGCACGCCACCCACAGCACCAAGGGCCTTTATCTTTCCATTATATTCAAGGACCACATGTTCTTCGTGGTTGTCCAACTCCTCTTTGCGCTCGCTCTAATAATCCTCGGGGCAAAGGGGTTTGTGCAAGGGGTTGAGACGCTCGCCGGCGCGCTTAAAATACCGGTCATAGCGCTATCGCTTTTAATCGTGCCTATTGCCACGGAGCTTCCGGAAAAGATGAACAGCATCATCTGGATACGGAAAGGCCGGGACACCATGGCCCTCGGCAACATTACCGGCGCAATGGTCTTTCAGGGGAGCGTGCTTCCCGCCGTCGGCATATTCCTTACGCCGTGGACAGCCAACCTCACGGTTGTTACGAGCAGCATATTTACCATAATAGCTGCGGTATGGCTCTATCTATTCGCTGTCAGGGCAAGGGAGCTAAAACCCTCAAGCCTGATAATAAACGGCGTGCTTTATATAGCCTTTGTGTTGATTATCGTATTTAAGGGGGCGCTGTAAATCCCTTCAGAGACAAGATATAAAATATATCTTGACCTTGCCCTGGCGCGCGCTATAATCAGTCCAAAATCCCAAAAGGAGGGTATATACAAATGAAAAAACTGTTACACACTGTAGCGGCCATTGCTATGGCCTTGGCGTTTTCAAGCGCGGCCATAGCAGAGACAGCGCCGGCCGAAAAAGCGGCTGAGCCTGCAAAGACAGAGGCCGCAAAACCGGCTGAGGCCCAGCCTTGCGCATCAAAGGCCCAGCCCTGCGCGTCAAAGCCCATGAAGAAGAAAAAGAAGAAGGCAAAGAAGGAAGAAAAGAAAGAGGAGAAGAAGGCAGAAGGGAGCGCGCCGGCTCCGGCTCCGACAGCCCCGCCCGCGCCAACAGCCCCTCCGGCAAAGTAATTTATTTAATCCTACAGCAGTAAATGGCGCCCCCTGTTCAGTTCGTTTTCAAACAGGCGGCGCCTTTATTGTTTTCATGCACCCCCCACCCCCTTGCTTGACAATCCTTAAACTCATGCCTATATTTTAACTATAACAGAGCGGCATTAATCGTTGGCCTGCATACTTAAGTTAAGAAAGGAGGTTTTCCCATGACTTTGGAAAAATGGCATCCGCTTAGGGACCTTGAGAACATGAGAAGGGAGATGGACAGGGTGTTTGAGGATTTTTTCCCGACATCGAGGAGGGCGCTTAACGAGCTTATCTCACGAAGGCTGCCTGCTGAAAAAGCCGTTGCCTTGCCCTCAATAGACATAATTGACAGGGACGACGAGGTGGAAATCATAGCCGAGCTTCCGGGCGTGCCCAAGGAGAACATAGACATATCCTTTCAGGAAAATGTCCTGATTGTGAAGGGTGAGATAAAGACCGAAAAAGAGGTCAAGGAAGAGCACTACTACTATGCCGAGAGAGGGTATAAGGGATATTCGAGGTCAATAAACATCCCCTTTAAGGTAAGCGCCGACAAGATACGGGCCTCGGTAAAGGACGGCATACTCTCCATACGCCTGCCAAAGGAAAAAGAGGCCCGGACAAAGAAGATAAAGGTGGATGTGGCTTAGGCTGGGCGGTTGAGAGCCGGACTTGACGCTCAGACGAACCCAAGCCCCGGCCGTTAACTTCTCACTGTTTAAGGCCGGGATAGAAAGCGCGCCGTTTGCATGAATTTTTCTTGTCATCTATAACATTAAGCGTTATAATATCATAAAATGATAAAATCATTTGCCGACAGGGAAACGGCGAATCTCTATCTTGCCGGCAGAAGCAGGAAGTTTCCTCATGCTGTCTGTAAAATAGGCATAAGAAAGCTGGATTACCTGAATGCGGCAGCCGGACTCGGGGATTTACAAGTTCCGCCCGGCAACAGACTGGAGCGATTAAAAGGCGGGTATCAAGGAAAATACAGCATAAGAATAAACGACCAATACAGGGTTGTTTTCAGATTTGTTGATTCCGACGCTTATGATGTGGAGATAACCGATTACCACTAAAACAGGAGACAGATATGTATAGCCTTAAAAGAGCGCCTACGCATCCCGGAGAAGTCTTGAAAAAGGAATTTCTGGAGCCTATGGGGCTGTCTCAGACCAAGCTGGCAAAAGAGCTTAACACCACTTTCAGGACTATAAACGAGATAATGAATGAAAAAAGGAATATGAGCACCGAGATGGCGATAAAGCTATCGAGGTATTTCGGCACATCAGCGGAAGTCTGGCTTAATCTGCAGAATCAGTATGACCTCTACAGGATACGAACCAAAAAAGCCGCAATCCTTGAGCGCATCAAGCCATGCGGCAAATCGCACAGGAAAGCGGCCTGAAAATCATGGCAGATGTCCAGATTTACCCCACATTGTCGTATTCCCTTATTCTGAAGGCCACGCCTAAATCTCCCTCGGCAACCTTCCTGCACGCCTCTATGTCGAGGCCCGGCACAGCCACTACGGACGCAACTACCTTTGGGATGAACTTCTTTGCCTCGCGCAGGAAATAAAGGATTGCCGGATAGGCCTTGTCGCCGAAAGGGGTCTTGACGAGCCTCTGGTAGGTATCGGAGTTAGGGGCGTTCAGGCTGACCGATATGCAGTCAACGAACATAAGCTCAGGGAGCACATTCCTTTTGTGAACGAGGTTCGCAAGCCCGTCCGTGTCTATCCGTATCTTGCACCCGAGCCTCTTGAAATGCATCCCGGCCTGACGGACAAGGTCA
>CAYIRV010000245.1:0-2984 GCA_964365865.1 uncultured Thermodesulfobacteriota bacterium
GTCGCCTTTGTTAAGAACCGAATTTTTGGCCTGCGCCACTAATATAAGCGTTTCCCTCAATACCTCGGCGAGCACGGCTGCAAGTGGAAAACCGGTTACCCATACGCCTTCGACTTTGGCGTACGAATTTACGCCCTTTGGAAGCGTTTCAGTAACGAGCACGGCAAACTCCGCCTTTATCTCGCGCTGGTCGTCCTTGAGCTTTGCGAGCCAACCGTCGCTCCACGCCTTTGTCCTCTTTGCCTCCCAGACTATCATGCCGCACGGCTGGCCGCTTCTGCTCGCGACCCTCTGGATGATGTCGGCGCCCCTGACTCCCTTTGGCACAGGCTCTATGACATCGAGCGGGAACCGCGCCTTTAAGACGGCCTCGAGGTCCAATTCCAACGCCTCTCCCTGAGACTGCTGAGAGCCCTGCTCAGCCCTCCTCTTTAAATCATCGACAGACTTCATAAGGTCGCTGATTTTCTTGTCCTTTTCCAAGTCCTTGAGCCTGTGCTCTTCAGCAGACATCTCAAGGGTCGTTTGCCTGATTTTTTCCCTTTCTCTTGCGAGGGTAAGGTCAAGGCTCTTGTCCTTTTCCTCCACTTCAGCGGCCCTTTTCCTAAGCTCAAGCTCGTTTTTCTGCGCCTCTTCGCGGAGCTTTTTCTCCCGCTCCTTTTCCTCGTGGAGCGCCTGTATCTTGGTCTCGGCGTTTTCAAAAGCCTGTTTCTTAGCCTCTTCCCTCAGGCGCGGCATCTCAGAGTTCAGGCGCGCTTTTAACTCGCCCTCCATCTCGGCCTCTTTCTTGTCAAGCAGGGCCTCGCGCCGTTTAAGCTCAGCCTCAACAGGGGCAAACTCGGTTTTCAGCGCGTCCCTGACCCTGTTGAAAAGCGCCTCTGTAAGCGGGAATTCGCCGCTGCAGTGCGGGCAGACTATAATCTGCTCAGAAGCTATTAAGCCGTCTCTCTGCATATGCCTTTCCATTGGATTCCTTTAAAAATAGCACAAAAACTCCCGGCTGGCTACCACTCTTCACTGGAATATCCTTGTGCCTGCCCTGCCTCTGAGCGCCTCTTCAAGAAGCTCAGGGGTAGTGATGAACACCTCTTTGCCGCCGCCTTCTAAAAACTCTATTGCCGCCTGTATCTTAGGCCCCATGCTACCGGCCGCGAACTCTCCGGCCATTAAATGCCTTTTCGCCTCTTTTACATCCATCTCCCTTATGCCCTTTTGCCCGGGCTTGTTGAAATTCAAATACGCCATGTCTATCTGCGTGAGGCTTATAAGGGCCTCTGAGCCTGCCTCAAGCCCTAAAAGGCTCGTTGCAAAGTCCTTGTCAATGACCGCGTTAACGGCCCTCAGTGTGCCGTCTCCCTCCTCCACCACAGGCACGCCCCCTCCGCCGGCTGCTATGACTATTACGCCTGCGTCTGAGAGCATCTTTATTACAGGGGCCTCGACAATACTGACCGGCCTCGGGGAAGGGACAACCATTCTATAGCCCCTGCCGCTGTCCTCTATCATATGAACGGATTGCCTTGCCGAGATTTCCCCTGCCTCTTTTTCAGTGTAATACGGGCCGATGGGTTTTGCGGGTTTTTCAAAGCCCGGGTCGTCCTTACGAACAACAGCCTGAGTTACGACGGTTACGACATGCTTCCGTATGCCGGCCTTCTTGAGTTGATTATACAGGCTCTGCTGGAGCATAAAGCCTATGCCGCCCTCTGAATCAGCGCCGCATATGTAGAGCGGCATTGGGGGGATTATATTCCGGGCGGCCTCGTTCCTTATGAGGATGTTTCCGACTACAGGGCCGTTCCCGTGCGTGATTATGACAGAAGCGCCTGAAAGGGACAACCGGGCGATGAACTCGACAGCCCTCCGGGCGTTGCCGAACTGCTCTTCTATCTCCCCCGGTTCACCCCGCCGTATTATGGCGTTGCCTCCGAGGGACAATATGATTTTCTTATAATGGCGCATAAATCCCCCTGTGTCCCCCTTTTATAAAGGGGGAAAATAAGGAAGGGAGCATAAACACTGGAGGCAGGCCGGTCAAACGAGGGATTCTATGTAAGAGGCCGCTGAGTATGCGGCGAGCGCACCGTCGCCTACTGCCGTCGCCACCTGCAAAAGCAACGTGTCCCTGCAGTCGCCTGCGGCGAATATGCCCTTTACGCTCGTTTCGAGGTTCCGGGCGGTCTTTATAAAACCCCTTTGGTCCTTATCCACATCCACAAAGTCGGTTGTGGGGTTTATGCCCACGAAGATAAACACACCGTCAACATCAACCTCTTTTACGGCCGATGTCTTTAAATCCTCCAGAACAGCCTTTTTCACAACGCCATCGCCCTTTATCTCCCTGAGCGCATGGCTTTTATAAAACTCTATGTTTTGAGTTGAAGACACCCTGTCCTGATGGGCCTTTTCGCCCCTAAAGGCGTCCCTCCTGTGCACAATGTAAACAGCCGAGGCTATTTTCGACAGATACATGGCCTCCTTGAGGGCAGTGTCCCCGCCTCCCACGACCATGACCTTCTGTGCCTTGAAGAACGGGCCGTCGCAGGTGGCGCAGTATGACACGCCCTTGCCGAGAAACTCTTTTTCACCTTTCACACCGAGCTTCTTCGGCTTTGCGCCCGTTGCTATGATGACGGCCTTTGCGGAGAGCTCTCCTTCAGAGGTCTTGAGCTTTTTGTTCTTCCCGTCTTCGCTTATATCGAGGACATCGAGGTATTTTATCTCAAGCCCGAACCCGCGAGCCTGGGCCTCGAATTTTTCCATAAGCTCTCCGCCGCTGAGCGGAGGAAAGCCCGGATAGTTTTCTATGACATCGCTTACCGCTATCTGGCCTCCCACAAACTCCCTCTCGATAAGCACTGTCTTAAGCCCGAGCCTCTGGGCGTATATCCCGGCCGTAAGCCCGGCAGGCCCGCCGCCGATTATAACAAGGTCTAACATTTCAGCCTCCGCTTTAAAGTCATGCCCTGTTTATCCTGATGCCT
>CAYIRV010000246.1:0-2946 GCA_964365865.1 uncultured Thermodesulfobacteriota bacterium
GCGGCGCGGAGTGGCTCCAGAGGCTCTCAAAGGCCGTGGGACTGGATGTGGCCATAAACCCTATTGACATAGGGGTAAGGGTGGAGGTCCCGGCATCCGTGCTTTCGCAGGTTACCGATGTCATGCACGAGGCAAAGCTCCTTTACAACTCCAAGAGGTTTGACGACCCGGTGAGGACATTCTGCATGAACCCGTACGGCATAGTGGTGAGGGAGAACCATCCCGGGTTTTCGACCGTGAACGGCCACAGCTTCTCCATGAAGAAATCCGACAATACGAACTTCGCCATATTAGTATCAACAACATTCACCGAGCCTTTCCATGAACCAATCGCCTACGGCGAGTATATCGCCCGGCTCGCCAACCTCCTTGGCGAGGGCATCCTCGTGCAGAGGCTGGGCGACCTTCAGCACGGAAGGCGCTCGACCAGAGACAGGATTGAAAAAGGCCCGGTCAAGCCCACGCTTGCTGACGCCGTGGCCGGAGACCTTTCATTCGCAATACCGTACAGGTATCTGTCCGACATACTCGAAATGATAGAGGCGCTCGACAGGTTCGCCCCGGGCATAAACTCTCCATCAACCCTGCTCTACGGGGTTGAGGTGAAGTTCTATTCCGTGAGGCTCAAGCTCTCTAACGCGCTTGAGACAGGGATAAAGAACCTCTTTGCCGCGGGAGACGGCGCGGGCGTGACCAGGGGCATAATGCAGGCGTCAGCTTCAGGCATCGTGGTCGCAAGGGAGATACTTAAGCGCGCATGAGCCGTCAGCCGAGGAGAGGAAAGGCCCTCAAAGGGCACGAGCGGCTTGAAAACATATCCATAGTCCTCGTCGAGCCGAGGTCCGCGGGCAATGTCGGAAGCGTGGCGCGCGCCATGAAGAACACCGGACTAACCGGCCTTAGGCTCGTAAATCCCTGCGAATACAAAAATAACGAGGGCTTTTCCATGGCCTGCAATGCCTCGGAAGTTCTTTTGAAGGCAGAGGTCTTTCCTTCAATCAAGGATGCCATCCTTGATTGCCCTATTGCAATCGGGACCACGAGGAGGCTCGGCAGGGTCAGGTATCCGGTGCTTACGCTCGATGAGGCAATGCCTGATATATCGAGGCTCAGTGAAAAGAATCGCGTCGCAATCCTTTTCGGCAGGGAGGACAAGGGGCTTAAAAATGAGGAGGTCAGGAATCTCGATATGCTGATTGAGATTCCCGCGCACGAGGACTACGCATCCCTTAACCTCTCACACGCCGTATTTATCGTATGCCACCGGCTTTTCATTGCCAAAAACCCTGTCCAGCCCACGATAAAGGCCGGCCAGAGGGATGAGCTTGAAATGATGTATAAGCACCTTGAAGAGACCCTGAGGGCGCTTGATTACGGCTCGCGCGGCAACGAGTATCTGCTTTCCTCCATGATGAGGAGTTTTCGCAGGCTTTTCGGAAGGACAGGGCTTATGCAAAAAGAGGTGAACATGCTGAGGGGCGTTCTGACGCAGATACAGGCGCGCCTGAGGTGATGGCGCTCGCCCATCTTCCGTGGCGGCCTTTGCGGGCAAAAGATTTACCTTGACATTGAAAATGAATATCAATATCATACTATAGTCAAAAGGCAAGAAGACCGGGGGTTTCCTATGAGTTTCGGACGGCTGCTTCTTCTGGGCGCGATAGCGGGATTTACGATATTTCTGGGTTTTCCGATAGCCGTCCTCGCGGCCCGGCCCAGGATGCGGGCGCTGTTTAACTCCATTTCGGTAGGGGTGCTCATATTCCTCCTCGTTGAAATAGCCTACAAGTCGCTTGAGATGGTGGAGGAGTCGGCGAAGGCGGCATTCGCCGGAGGGGGGCTGTCCATGCCCGTCTTGCTCGGAGCCCTCCTTGTCGCCGGTCTTTCCTTAGGGCTTCTCGGGCTTACATTTTTTGAAGAGCGCTTCATCGTGCCGGGTAAAGAGACCGACCCTGCAAAACGCGGAAAGCGCCTCTCCATGATGATTGCCTTTGGAATAGGCCTCCATAACTTCAGCGAAGGGCTGGTCATAGGGCAGGAATACACGGCCGGCGCCGTATCCCTCGCTTTTCTTCTTATCGCCGGGTTTGCCATGCACAACGCGACCGAGGGTTTTGGCATAGTCGCCCCTCTGAGGCCCGGAAAAGCGGACTGGAAGTTTCTGGCCCTCGTTGGGTTCATCGGCGGCGCGCCTACATTCTTCGGGACAGTCGCAGGCTCTTTTTTCGTGTCAACACCGCTTGAGCTCTTTTTCCTGTCGCTTGCCGCCGGGTCCATACTCTACATCATCGGGGAGCTGATACACCTCGGAAAACTCCAAGGCCAGCACAGGACGGCGATGGCCGGACTCCTCGTTGGTTTCTTCATAGCGTATGGCTCAGACCTTTTCATAGAGGTCGGCATGTCGGTCCAGGCAAGCCGCCGGACGGCTTCAATGACCATTGCGGTGGAGGCCGCGGAGTACAGGTTTTCGCCGTCGTCATTCGTCGTCAAACAGGGGGAGGTCGTGCGGTTCACTGTCCACAATGCCGGGAAGGCGCCGCATGAGTTTGAATTTGAGGCCCTCGGGGTGGAGGCCCTTATTCAGCCGGGCGAGAGCGTGGATGTCGTGGTGAGCGCGGACAAACCGGGCAGATACACCCTAATTTGCGACCTGCCGGGACACCTCGCGGCAGGCATGCAAGGCACCCTCACGGTTGAGCCTTAATGAACCGGGTCTCCGGCCTTTTGTCTTGACACCTCGTGGGCTATGGGGTATTTTAGTTGCAGTATCAGGGCGTGAGGGAATCCCGTGGGAATCGGGAGCGGTGGCGCCACTGTGAGCGGGACGAAATCTCTAAAGACATGCCACTGGCATGGCGGCCTTTGCGCGAAGCATTGCGAAGGTCAGCGGCCGGGAAGGCCGAGAGAGTAGGATGAACCGCAAGTCAGGAGACCTGCCCTGTT
>CAYIRV010000247.1:0-2943 GCA_964365865.1 uncultured Thermodesulfobacteriota bacterium
GCCCCAAACTGCGCAGGCATGTTTTTTAATGTGGGTTTTGGTTCTCGGATAAGCCTAAACGGCCTTTTCGCTAAAATAAGGGAAAAGACAGGTAAAGACATATTGCCAACATACACTGAGGCCAGAAAAGGGGATGTCAGGGACTCGCTCGCGGCGATTGAAAAGGCAAAGGAATTTTTGTCTTACAAGCCTGAATATAATATAGATGCCGGCATAGAAAAGACCGTAAGATGGTACATGGAGTCGTGGGATGTAAAAAAATGAAACCATGTGTAAGATTTTTTTACATCTCAATAAACAACCTGTCATAACCTGTTAGCTGACCTGAATCCTCAAGTATTTCAATATATTTCGTTTAAGGCTTTGCCATGTCGTGTATTTTTTTCATACCTTGGACTGTCCATTTTTTTTACAAATTAGAGTAGGTGTCTCTTTTTTACACATTTAAAAAGATGATAGATATCAAGTAGTTCCATCTAAATCATTGGTTTGGCACAGCGGTTGCAGACTATATCGTATTAAGACGAAGGTATTACGACCAATAGTCTAATATAATAAAGAGGAAGGAGAGGGTCATGAAGAGTATGAAAAAATGGATAGCGGCGATTGCGATTTCAATGTTCGCGCTTGCGGGGTCAATTGGAAGCGCTGACGCAATCACAATAGACCTCATTCAAAACGGCGGTTTTGAGGAAGGCGGCGGGAGCCTCGCGCAGTGGGGTACATACGGTGATGTAAGCCTTATTACAGAGCTGAGCGGAAACCATCTTGCGCGCTTAGGCGGCAGTGTGGTTAGCGGAAACAGCATGATGTCGCAGGGGTTTACGATACATTCATGGAATACAGATCAGACGCTTTCGTTCTCATACGGCTTTACATTCACTGATATGCCGACCACATGGACTTCAATGGATATATTCGCGACCCGGATATATAATAATAACGGCACAATCGTTGAAACGCCGCTTCTTCTTGCGACCTATGACTCAAGCTCGCAGGTCAGCCTGACAGGTTACTACAACGCGCTGCTCAGTCCGCAGCTTGGTCAGGGCTATTACTACCTGAAGTTCAAGCTCAACGAGTCATCAACCCCGATTACCGACTCTTTCGTTGACATAGACAATGTGGCTCTTAATGTGACTGCTCCAGAGCCCAATATCCTTCTCCTTCTCGGCTCAGCGCTTGTGGGTGTAGCGGCATTAGGCAGGGGATTGAGGAAAAAGAAGTAATTGCATGGACTATCCAGCCCCGCAATGGGGCTGGATAGTTTCAAGTTAAGCGCTTCTTAATGCAGTGTCGTAGTTTCATGAGGGAAGGGTAGAAAGATGATAAAGATGAAGAAGTTTCTTGCAGTTACCATGATGATTATAGGCTTGGCCGCGGTATCCTCAACAAACGCCTTCGCAGTGCCTGTCCTGAACGCATCAAACGGCCATTACTACGATGCTGTCCTTGTCGAGTATCTCGGCATGGACCTCACCGATTGGGTTACTTGGTATGAGGCGAGGGATGCGGCTTCTTCCTCCACATACCTCGGCGCGCAAGGCCATCTTGAAACAATAACGAGCCAAGATGAAAACGACTGGCTCTGGGCGAACATGGATAACGGGTTAGGCAATCCTGGATTTCTTCTCCTCGGCGCAACTGATGAGGCATCAGAAGGCACATGGGAATGGGTTACAGGCGAGACTTGGGCCTATACCAACTGGGAGGTTGGCGAACCCGGAGGATGTTGCGAAGGTGAAGCAGATTATCTTGAGTTCTGGGGCAACGGCGGCAGTTGGAACGACACTCCACTGGGAGTCTCAAACGGGATGGCCGGAGGCACAGTTCATCACGGGTATATTGTCGAGTATGAGCCGAGCCAGCAGGTTCCGGAGCCTTCAGCGCTCATTCTTATCGGAAGCGGTTTTGTCGGACTCGCGCTCTTCAGGAAAAAGTTCACAGGCAGATAACAAGGGCCTCCAAGAAATTAGTATCGCATAACACCGTCTTTGGCCCTGTTTAATAAAACAGGCGCAACAATTGGGGATGGTGAAAACAGAACCCCCCGCAGGAAACTGCGGGGGGTTCTGTTTTTCATCGTGAAAATAAAATAAAGGGGCTGCCCGATCTATGCGCGGGCAACCCCTTTATTGTCTCAACTTGTGATGTATCAGCGCTATGCTTCTTTGGGTATTTCGCTGAGCGGAATGCCCAGAGCGTCAGCCACTCCCTTGCCGTAAGCCGGATCGGCTTTCAGGCAGTTCCCGATATGGCGAATCTGAATCTCCCTCGGCGCATCACCTATGGCGCGAGCGGTGTTGGCAAAGAGAACCTTTTGCTTCTCAGCGCTTATCAGACGGAAGAGCAAGCCCGGCTGGGAGTAATAATCGTTGTCCTCGCGATGGTTCCAGTGGCCGGCGGCCCCTTCCAGACCGAGAGGCGGTTCGGCAAATCCATGCTGCTGTTGCCACTCGCCGTAACTGTTTGGTTCGTAGCCGAGAGTGCCGCCATGATTGCCGTCAACCCGCATGGCGCCATCGCGGTGATAGCTATGAAATGGGCAGCGGGAGGCATTGACCGGGATTAGGTGATGGTTCACGCCGAGCCGATAGCGCTGGGCGTCGCCGTAGGAAAATAAACGGCCCTGTAACATCTTGTCGGGAGAAAAGCCTATGCCGGGCACGATACTGGCTGGATTGAATGCCGCTTGCTCGACCTCGGCAAAATAGTTTTCCGGGTTGCGGTTCAGTTCAAAGACGCCGATTTCAATCAAGGGATAATCTTTGTGGAGCCAGACCTTGGTAAGGTCAAAAGGGTTGTAGGGACAAGCGGCCGCATCCTTCTCAGGCATCACCTGGATAAGCATGGTCCAACGGGGGAAGTCGCCCTTCTCAATGCTATCATACAGGTCGCGCTGGTGGCTTTCCCGGTCTTTGCCTATGAGCGCCCTGGACTCTT
>CAYIRV010000248.1:0-2941 GCA_964365865.1 uncultured Thermodesulfobacteriota bacterium
TTATGATTCCGGCGTGGGCTATGCTCGAATACGCGAGCATCCTCACTATGTTCTTCTGCGATATCGCCACAACGCTTCCGAAGAGCATGGTGGCCGCGGAGAGCGCCCAGAGAAGCCCTCCCCAGTGCGGCCTTATCGCCGGAAAGGCCACGATGAATACCCTCAGGAACACCGCAAAGGCCGCGGCCTTTGAGCCGATTGACAAAAACGCCGTTACCGGCGTTGGCGCGCCTTCATACGCGTCGGGCGCCCATATGTGGAACGGAAAGGCCGCTATCTTGAAGGAAAACCCGGCGACAATAAGCGCGACTGCGAGAAAAAGGAACTGGTTATCCCCCCCTCCTCCCCCTTTTACAAGGGGGGGATAAGGGGGGGTTGCGAGGACGCGTCCCAATTCCGCTATATTGGTGGTGCCTGAAAAGCCGTAGACAAAGGAAATCCCGTAGAGGAGCACGCCAGAGGAAAGGGCGCCGAGTATGAAGTACTTAAGCGCGCCCTCGGCGGATTTCGCCCCCCCGGGCCTGAAGGCCACGAGCACATAGAAGGAAAGGGCCATAAGCTCAAGCCCGACATACAGGTTCAACAGGTCGTTGGATGACGCCATCACCATCATGCCGAGCACGGCAAAAAGCGTTATGTAGTAGTACTCTCCCTTTGTTATGCCCGCCTTCTTGATATAGTCCATGGATATAATCAGGGTAAGGACCGCGGATAATATGAAAATCATGTTGAAAAAGCCCGAGAACCTGTCGGCGAGCACCATGCCCCCGAATGTGGCGTCTGCCTCAACGGTGCTTGAGGCGAGCGGGAGTATGATGAGGAGACCTATAACGCTCAGGTACCCGAGCATCCAATTCCTGTCCTTCTTAAGAAAAAGGTCGAGTATGAGCACCGCGATAGAAAGCCCGGCGAGGAGGAGCATCGGGTATACGGAAGCGACATTTATATTAAGGGACTCGATCGTCACTGTCACCTCTCTGCCTCCTGCGTTTGCCCTGACGCGGCTGAGGGCGTAGGAAGGGCGCTGCCAACCGTTCTCTCTATGACGGCTTTCGAAGCGGCCTCAAGCGCAAGTCCCTTTTTTGAGTTCTCCTCGATGAGCCTTACAAGGCTCGTAAGAGAGGCATCCATTGACTTAAGGAACGGCTTTGGGCAAATGCCTATCCAGAACACCAACACAACGAAGGACCCGGCCGTTACAATCTCCCTGAAGTTCAAATCCTTTAAGGCGAGCGCATCCTTGCCGTGCCAACTGAATGCGCCCATAAAAATCCGCTGGAAGAGCCACAGGAGATACACGGCCCCGAGGAGCACGCCGATGACCGCGAGCACCGTATAATACCAGTTTGCCTTGAATGAGCCTATGAGGACAAAAAGCTCGCCTATGAAGCCGTTCGTGGACGGCATGCCCATAGACGACAGCACGATGATGAGGAAGAATGTCCCGTAGACCGGAAGCGTCCTGAAGAGGCCGGAGTAGTCCCCGAGCATCCTGCTGTGCGTCCTTTCGTATATCATGCCCACGAGGAGAAAGAGCGCCCCGGTCGAAACCCCATGATTTATCATCTGAAGGAGGCTGCCCTTCAGTCCCTCTATGTTGAATACGAACAGGCCCAGCATCACGAACCCCATGTGGCTCACGCTCGAATAGGCGATGAGCTTCTTTATGTCCTTTTGCGCGAGCGTCACGAACGCGCCGTAGAGTATCGCGAATATCGAAATGCCTGCCATGAGAGGCGCGAACTTCATGCTCGCGTTAGGAAGAAGCGGCAGGCTGAACCTCAAAAATCCGTATGCGCCGAGCTTCAAAAGCACGGCCGCAAGCACGATGGAGCCTGCGGTCGGCGCCTCTGTGTGCGCGTCAGGAAGCCATGTATGCAAAGGGAACATCGGGACCTTCACGGCAAAGCCGAGGAACATGGCCGCGAATATCCAGTTCTGGATCCCAGCGGCGATGGGGCTATTGAAAAGGACCGTTGCGTCGAACGTGTAAACGCCGGTCATCTTTCCGTGGTAGAAGTATATGGCTATAATGCCTAAGAGCATGAAGAGGCTGCCGGTGAATGTGAATATGAAGAATTTTATCGCGGAATAGACCCTCCGTGCCCCTCCCCATACGCCTATGATGAAGACCATGGGTATGAGCACCGCCTCCCAGAAAATATAGAAGAGGAATAAATCCATTGCCATGAAGACCCCGAGCGCGCAGGTCTCGGTGTAAAGAAACAGGGCGAGGTAGACATTTACCTTTGTCTTTATCTCGCTCCATGAGGCGAGGACGCAGACCGCCGTTATGAATGTGGTCAAAAGCACGAGAAGCAGGCTGATGCCGTCAACACCGAGGTAGTAGCTTACGCCGAGCCTCTTTATCCACACGGCCTTCTCGACCCACTGGAGCCCGGGGTTTGCCGAGTCGAATGTGAACGGCAGGTATAGCGACAAGAAGAATGTAACGAGCGAAATGCCTAAAGCGCTCCATTTGCCGGCCTCCACCCACTCCTTCTTGAGGAACAGGAGCATAAGGGTCGCCCCAACGGCCGGAAGGAACACTAATATTGAAAGTATCGGGAAATCCACCGTCTGAGCCGCTCCTGTCATCTCTTGTCCCCTGCCCCGGCCTCTGCAACCCCGCTTGATACAGGGGGGCTTAAGGGGGGTTGCGTATCCACGACCGCGTTCTCCGCTATGCTCTCATGCGCCGTAATTCTCCCCCCTTTATTAAAGGGGGGACTAAGGGGGGTTATTTCTTTATTGAACATGCGGGTTATGTTCGCAGTGCTGGCCGAGGTCAGCCTGATGAAATACCCGGGATACAGCCCTATCCAGAATATAAGAACCACTATGGGCGCGAGCGTTATGACCTCCCTCGCATTAAGGTCGGAAAGGCCGGCGTTCTCCGGCTTCGTTACCTTGCCGAGGATGACCTTTTTACACATGCCGA
>CAYIRV010000249.1:0-2936 GCA_964365865.1 uncultured Thermodesulfobacteriota bacterium
TTGCCGATGACCCCGGGCTTGTCCTCGTTGTGAAGAAGATGGAGATACCCCTCAGGCAACTCGTCTAGGAAGAACTTGTCTATCCTTACTATCCGCGGCTCCTTCTTTCCAAAGAGAGCGCCCTCCACTATGTTTTCGCCGTCCTGCGTCCTGACCTTTATCGTTACCGAGCTTGCAAAGTCAATTGACCTCGAACTCTTTATTTCCACGACCTTAATCCCCCGCTCCTTTGCCACGAACGGGGCGTTCACGAAGTTCACATATGTGTCGAGCACCTTGTCCAAAAGCCCCTTTATGCAGGCTATGGTGATGGGGGCCACATCGTAATTAACCACCTCCCCGCTGTACTCCACGGTTATCTCCTCTATGCCGCCCCTCAAGGTCTGGCCCTGAAAGCTGCCGAGCTTTTCCCCGAGCGCGATGTAAGGCCCGAGCGCAGCGAGAAGCTCCGCGGGTACGGATGGCACATTCACCGCGTTTCTTATGGCGCCGCTCGTGAGATAATCGGCTATCTGCTCGGCTATGGCAACGGCTACGCTTTCCTGCGCCTCTTTCGTGGACGCGCCGAGGTGCGGGGTCAAAATAACCTCCTCGATATGAAGAAGCGGGTTATCGACCGCAGGGGGCTCCTTTTCAAACACATCAAAGGCCGCGCCCGCGACCTGCTTGGCCTTTATGGCCTCGGCCAAATCTCTTTCGTTCACTATCCCGCCTCTGGCGCAGTTTATCAGCCTCACGCCTTTTTTCATCTTACCGAAGGCCTCGGCGTTCACGAGGTTCTTTGTCTCGTTTGTGAGCGGGACATGTATGGATATGAAGTCGCTCTTTGCGAAAAGCTCCCCTAACGTAACGAGCGTAACGCCGAGCTTGTCCGCGGCCTCGGCTGATATGAACGGGTCATAGGCGATGACATTCATCTTAAGCCCCTGGGCGCGGGAGGCCACGACGCTCCCGATATTCCCGACCCCGAGAATGCCGAGCGTCTTGCCGGTTATCTCAGTGCCCTCGTACTTCTTCTTCTCCCACTCGCCCTTCCTCATGGATACCGTTGCCTGCGGTATGTGCCTGGCGAGGGAGAGCATCATGGCGACCGCGTGCTCGGCCGTGGTTACCGTATTGCCGCCCGGCGTATTCATGACCACTATGCCCTTTTTTGTGGCGGCCGGCATGTCTATGTTGTCCACGCCTGTGCCGGCCCTGCCGATTACCTTAAGGTTCTCCGCGGCCTCTATGATGTCGGCGGTAACCTTTGTGGCGCTCCTTACCACGAGGCCGTGATAGTCCTTTATCTTTTTCTTCAATTCCTCGGGCTTAAGCCCTGTTAAGACATCGCAGTCTATGCCGGGGGCGCGCTTGAGGACCTCGACCGCCTTTGCCGAGAGATTGTCGCTTATCAGAACCTTCATTTGTACCCCTCTAAGAGAATTTCCTCTGCCGCGGCCACACCCTTGCCCAAGGACACCTTGTGCCCGAACTTTGAAAGGCCCATCTCAATGGCGGATACGGCGATGATTATGTCGAATGTGTCAATATAACCGAGGTGCGCGACCCGGAGTATTCTGCCCTTCAGGTGGTCCTGCCCTCCGGCGAGCGTTACGCCGAGCTCGTCCCTTATATATTTTACGAGCTTTCCTCCGTCAACGCCCTCCGGCACGAAGATGCCTGTCGCGGCGTTGCTCGGACTAACGGGCGCGAGGAGCTTTAACCCCAAGGCCAAGGCCGCGGCGCGCGTTGCGCGGGCGAGCCTGTCGTGCCTTTTAAAAACATTCGGAAGCCCCTCATCATGGATGAGCCTCAAAGACTCCCTAAGCCCTGTTATGAGGGATATGGCCGGGGTATAGGCCGTTGTGTCGTCCTTAAGGTTCTTCCTTTCTTTTTTGAAGTCAAAGTAAAACCTGGGGCATTTTGACCTTTCCTGAAACTTCCACGCCTTCTCGCTAAGGGCCGCAAAGGCAAGTCCCGGAGGAAGCATAAACGCCTTCTGAGAGCCTGATACAAGCACATCTATGCCCCATCCGTCCATCGGAAGGTCAAAGACCCCTACGGCGGTTATGCCGTCAACTATAAGGAGGCAATCCCTGTCCTTGGTCAGGGCCGCAAGCTCCTTGACCGGATGGGCCGCGGTCGTGGAGGTCTCGCTCGCCTGAACGAGAACGGCCTTCACCCCGGGTTTTTCATCGAGGAGCTTCTTTACATAAGCCGGGTCAACCGAGGTCCCCCACTCCACATTGAGCCAGTTAACCTTCAAGCCGTAGGCCTCTGCTATCTTCCCCCACCTCTCTCCGAACTTTCCTCCGTTTACGACAATGACCTCGTCGCCCGGAGAATAAAGGTTTGTAATCGAGCCTTCCATCGCGCCCGTGCCTGAAGCCGCGAGTATAAGCACATCCTCCTTTGTCTGGAAGACATACTTCAAGAGGTCCGCGGCCTCCCTGAACACCCGCGAGAACTGAGGCGTCCTGTGGTGTATGATGGGCTCGGCCATGGCGAGAAGCGCGGATTCCGGAACAGGCGTAGGCCCTGGCGCCAAAAGATACCTTTTTTTCATAACATAACCCCCCTGTGTCCCCCCTTGAATAAAGGGGGGAGGATATGGAAGGGAGCATTAGCCCCCTGTGTTTTTAAAAATAAACCGGCCCCTAAAGGCCGGAAAAACCTTAAACAGACTAATAAACCTAACAAAAGCACTGGCTTGTGTCAAGAAAAATCCCCATTTACCCGAGCCCGAAAAAGGGGGATATTGAGGCAAACTTTTTGTAAAAGTTTGCCTCAATATCCCCTGCCCGACTTTTGTGCATTGACAGCGCTATTATTATTCTGTTATTTTAAATAGTTAGGGATATTCAGTAGGTTGCTGAAAAACCCAAAATTTGTTCAGGCCGACCCATCCTTCGGATGGGTGCCCCGAAAAGCTCCCGGCCCATGCTCCGCATGGG
>CAYIRV010000250.1:0-2934 GCA_964365865.1 uncultured Thermodesulfobacteriota bacterium
TAAGGATTTCGTCTTTTTGCAGACTGAGGTAATAGCGGGGTTTACACTTGGTAAGGACGGCGTCGAGTTGAAGGGAAGAGACGTCAAGGCGCGCGATACGGTTGTTTTCGGCGCGCGCCCGTGCGAGGCAGCGTCCTTGGCGAGTCTGCGCGCGGTCTTCACGTGGGGGTTTATAGACGAGTTCTATACGATGCGCGAAGACAAGGTCATAGTCATAACCGTTGCATGCACCAAGGCGGATGACGCGTGTTTTTGCACAACGGTTGCTCTGTCGCCGGAATCGGTCGTAGGGTCAGACGTTATGCTCTCTGAGACTGAAACGGGAGATTTCTTCGTCCACGCAGTGACGGAAAAGGGCAAGGCGTTTATAGAGAAACATTCATCCGTTTTCGGCTCTAAGCCAACGGACATGGTAAAACCAAAGCCCCTTTTTATCCCCGAAAAGATCAAGGGGGTGGATATAGAAAAGATACAGAAGTTTTTGTCCGATACCGTGAACTACGAAAACCCGGTTTGGCCGGAGCTCACGCGAAAATGCATAGGCTGCGGGGCCTGCACGTTCGTCTGCCCCACGTGCCACTGCTTCGACATAATAGACGAGGGTGCGGCCTACGGGGGGATAATCCCCTTTGAGGGCGAGAGGAGAAAAAACTGGGACGCATGCCAGTTCGACCACTTTACGCTGCACGCGAGCGGCCACAACCCCAGGGACGCGCAGTTCAAAAGATGGCGCAACAGGTTTATGTGCAAGTTCAACTATTACCCGAACAAGTTTTCTTCAAAGGGGTGCGTCGGATGCGGCAGGTGCGTTCGCGTGTGTCCGGTGAGGCTGGATATAACGGAAGTGATGGAAGAACTGTCTAAAAGGCCGTGAATCGTGAGACGTGACGTCTCACGGCCTTTCACGTCTCACGGAAGTTAACTTATGAACAACATCTACTTGCCGCACTTGGTAACAATAGAAGACATTTACGAAGAGGCGCCTGACGTCAGGAGCTTTCGGCTCGTCTTTAAGGATAAAGGCTTGAGGGATTCCTTTGAATTCAAGACAGGGCAGTTCGGCCTGTATTCGGCCTTTGGCCTCGGCGAGTCAACCTTTTGCATAGCCTCGTCCCCGACGCGCAAGGGCTACATCCAGTGCACGTTCAGAAAGAGCGGGCGCGTTACGGGCGGACTTTATGACCTCTCCATCGGAGACACGATGGGTTTTCGCGGCCCCTACGGCAACTGGTTCCCCGTGGATGATTGGAAGGGCAAAGACATAGTCTTCATCGCCGGGGGCATCGGGCTTCCGCCTGTGCGCTCGGTAATCTGGAACGTCCTTGACAGGCGCGAGGACTTCGGAAAGGTTACCGTTGTCTACGGCGCAAGGACTGTTGCCGACCTTGTTTACAAAAACGAGATTGAGCACTGGGAGGCGAGAAACGACGTTAGACTCGTCCAAACCGTAGACCCCGGCGGCGAGACCCCGGAGTGGAAGGGCAAGGTCGGCTTTGTGCCAACGGTCCTTGAGCAAACCGCGCCTTTGGCCAAAAACGCGATTGCCGTTATGTGCGGCCCGCCTATCATGATAAAATATGTGTTGAACACGCTTGTAAAGCTCGGCTTCAATGACGAGAGCGTCTACACCACGCTTGAGAACAAGATGAAGTGCGGGGTGGGCAAATGCGGCAGGTGCAACGTCGGGGATATCTACATCTGCAAAGAAGGGCCGGTCTATACGGCCGCTGAAATAAAGAAGATGTATAACGACTTTTAATAAAAAGTTATCGGTTATCAGTTATGGAAGTTTTGATTAATTAGGCTTCGCTGTCATTCCGAGAGAGTGAGCCGAAGCCCTGAGCGCAGCGAACGGGGAAGCGACCGAGGAATCTTATAACTGGTTGATTTGCCTTGATACAAGATTTCTCCCCTTCACTGCGTTCAGAGCTGTGGCTCACGTGCTCGAAATGATAGAAAAAAGAATAAATCAGAGCTTCCTTAAGATGTTTTTACCGATAACCGGCCACCAACAACCGATAACTGTTTTCAGATAACCGATAACGGAGAATATATGGCAGACGACAAAAAAATAAAACCCGATGAGGGCTATACCCCCAAGGGGGGCTATACCCCTCTTGCAACCGGCGACAAGACCATCCCGCCGGAGGGCGCGAAAATGATACCTATATACATCATGGGCAGGGAATACATTGTGCCCGAAACGCTCACCATAATGAAGGCGGTCGAGTATGCGGGCTACGCATACGTCAGGGGTTGCGGATGCAGGGGAGGGATATGCGGCGCGTGCGGGACGTTCTATCGTTTTATCGGGGATTACCGTCTGAGGTCCGGCCTTGCGTGCCAGACGGTCGCGGAGGCAAATATGGTCATCATGCAGCTTCCGTTTTTTCCGGCCAACAGGCCATCTTATGCGCTCAACAAGGCCTCCGGCAATCCGCACGAGGAACTCAGGAGGCTTTATCCGGAGGTCTTCAAGTGCGTTGGCTGCGGCACGTGCACCCGGACGTGTCCGATGGATATAGACGTAATGGATTATATCGCGCTCATGAAGCGAGGGGACTTGAAGGGCGCGGCGTACAAGAGCTTCGATTGCGTAATGTGCGGGCTTTGCGCGTCGCGCTGTCCGGCGCAGATATCCCAGTTTACTGCCGCTATGTTCGTGCGCCGCATATACGGCAAATACATCCTGCCTGCTGCCGGGCATTTGAAGAAGAGGGTCGAGGAAGTTAAGTCCGGCAAATATGAGAAGATGCTCAAGGAACTTGTCGGCATGAGTCCCGAGGACGTAAAGAAACTCTACGTCGAGAGGGAGAGGGAGCCTGACATGGCCGAGGGCGGCAAGTGGATGCCCAAGGACACGACGAAGCTGTAGGAAAATGTCTTTTGAAGTGAGTCCGGGGGATTTTTATATAATAAAAGTTTCTCCCGGTA
>CAYIRV010000251.1:0-2916 GCA_964365865.1 uncultured Thermodesulfobacteriota bacterium
AAGGCGTGTGGCCGGAATGCCGAGGCAGGACGCCGAGGAGTGGAGGCCGAGCGATTAGCGAGGAAGAGGCGGCAGGGACGGGCCGTAAGCGAAAGAGGCCGGGGTCGCAGCGAGCCGTCAGGAAGACGGCGAGAGGAGACCGAGTCCCCCCTCTCGCACCAAAATAAAAAAGAAAAGGGGTAATTACCGATGCTTCAGGAATCAGCAGGCGCACCACACAGTCTCAAGGTCAATGTAGAGGATTTAAGCGCAATCAAAAAGAAGGTCAATGTCCTCGTCAGCGCCGAAAGCGTTGACAGGGAAATCGGCGCCGCGTACCGTGAGATAAGGGAGCACGCGGTGATAGCCGGCTTCAGGAAGGGCAGCATCCCCCTGAATGTGATAAAGGCGAAATACGGCGCGCAGGTGGCGCAGGATGTGACCGTCAGGCTTATCGAGGCCACATATCCGCAGGCCCTGAAGGAGAATAACCTAATCCCGGTGGAGCCTCCTCATCTCGATGTCAACGGCAAGGTCATCGAGGAGGGCAAGGAGTTCTCTTATTCGGCGACAGTGGAGACCTCTCCGAGGGTGGATGTCAATCAGGCCGACTACATGGGCGTGTCTATAGAGAAAAAGGCGGTCGAGATAACGGATGGTGAGGTCAACGAGGGGCTTGAAAAACTCAGGCAGGCATATGTCCAGTACAAGGATGTCGAAAGGCCGGCCGCTGACAAGGACATGGTGGTTGTTGACTTCGGGGTGACGGTGGACGGGGTGGCGCAGGGCAGGTATGCCACAAGCGATTATCAGGCCGTTATAGGCGAGAGGGCGCCTCTACCGGGCTTTGACGAGGCATTGAAGGGCGCGTTAAAAGGCGAGACGAGGGAGGCGCGGCTTAAGTTCCCGAATAATATCAGCGAAAAGGAGCTTAAGGGCAAGGAGGGGCTTTTCTCCATAACCGTAAAGGCCGTGAAGGAGAAGACCGTGCCTGAGATTGACGCCGAGTTCGCGAAGAATTTGGAGTGCGAGACCATTGAGCAGCTCAGGGAAAAGGCGAGGCAGGAGCTTAAGAGGACAAAGGATGACGCCGAGAAAGAAAGGCTTAAGTCCGAAATACTCTCAAGGCTCATCGAGAAGTATCCGTTTGAGATTCCAGCCGGGCTTCAAAAGAAATACCTCGGCATGGTGCTGAACAATGTAATGAGCAATATTCAGATGGGCGCCGCGGCCCCTGGGGACAGCGGCCTCTCGATTGACGCCCTTAAGGAAAAATATCACGGTGAGGCCGTCCGGAAGGTCAGAGAGGACGTAATACTCGACGCCATAGCCGAAAAGGAGAAGGTCGAGGTTACCGAGGAGGAATACGAGGCCGCGGTCAAGCACATAGCCGACACACGGAAGGTCTCGATGGAGTCGCTTATGGCCCGCATAGAGAAGGAAGGCGCGACAGACGCCATAATAGACGGCCTTAAGCATGAGAAGGTCTTCATTAAGATATTGGCGTCATTAGCCGGCGGGTCGTAAAGCCGGAGCTGATGTTCATGCCGGCTGTTGCGCCGACGGGCGGAAGAATATAGCAGGTTGCTGAGAAACCCAAAATTTGCTCAGGCCGACCCACGCCAAGTGGCGTGGGTCGGACAACGCCGCAGATGGGACTTTTTCAGCGGCCTGAGCGGAAGAATATAGAGGAGGCGGAATGTTAGTTCCAATAGTGATTGAACAGACAGGAAGGGGCGAGAGGGCGTATGACATATTCTCGCGGCTCCTTAAGGACCGGATCATATTCCTCGGCAGCGCGGTTGACGACAATATCGCCAACCTCGTCATAGCCCAGCTCCTTTTCCTTGAATCCGAGGACAATGAAAAGGACATACATATCTATATAAACTCCCCGGGCGGGCTTGTAAGCGCGGGGCTTGCGATATACGATACCATGCAGTATGTGAAGCCCGCGGTTTCGACCATATGCATCGGGCAGGCCGCGAGCATGGGCGCGCTTCTTCTCGCCGGAGGCGAGCAGGGAAAAAGGTTCGCCCTGCCTAACGCCCGCATCCTCATACACCAGCCGCTCGGCGGGGCGCAGGGCCAGGCCACGGACATAGACATTCAGGCAAAGGAAATCCTGAGGGTAAGGGAACTCCTGACGAATATCATGGCCAAGCATACGGCCCAGTCCTTTGAGAAGCTCTACAAAGACACTGAGAGGGATTTCTTTATGACAGGCCCACAGGCGAAAGAATATGGTATAATTGATAATGTGATAGAAAAGCGGATTTCACTCGGCGGCCAGACCGGCGCCCAGCATTAGGCCCACTCCCTTAAAGGGCGGAGGAGCGCATGTCAATAAACAGAAGAGGCGGTTCCCTGAGTTGCTCGTTCTGCAACAAGGGGCAGGACGAGGTGAAGAAGCTCGTTGCCGGCCCGATGGTTTACATCTGCAACGAGTGCATAGCCCTCTGCAACGACATCATAGAGGGCGAGGAAGAAAAAGAGGAGTTCAAGAAGCGCGAGCAGAGCATACCCAAGCCCAAGGAAATAAAGAGGACATTGGATGAGTATGTCATCGGGCAGGATGTCGCCAAGAAGGTCTTATCAGTCGCGGTCCACAACCACTACAAGAGGATAGAGTCCAAGATCGCCCTCGGGAATGTGGAACTTCAGAAGAGCAACATCCTTCTGGTGGGCCCCACCGGAAGCGGCAAGACGCTCCTCGCGCAGACCCTGGCGAAGATATTGAATGTGCCGTTCACCATAGCGGACGCGACCACGCTTACAGAGGCGGGCTATGTGGGAGAGGATGTCGAGAACATCATCTTAAGCCTCCTCCAGAACGCGGAGTATGACATAGAGAGAGCCCAGAAGGGCATAGTATACATAGACGAGATAGATAAGATCTCAAGAAAAAGCGACAGTCCGTCGATAACAAGAGATGTG
>CAYIRV010000252.1:0-2901 GCA_964365865.1 uncultured Thermodesulfobacteriota bacterium
GGAAATCAGATACACGCCTCAAGGCGCGGCAGTCTGCAACTTTTCCATCGCCACTGCACGGGCATGGAAAGACAAGGACGGCAATAAGAAAGAGGAAACGGATTGGCATAATATCGTGGCCTTCGGAAAACTCGCGGAAATCTGCGGGGAATACCTCTCAAAAGGCAGGCAGGTCTATATAGACGGCAGAATACAGACAAGGTCGTGGGACGACAAGGACGGCAATAAAAGATACACCACCGAAATCATAGCCAACGAGATGCAGATGCTCGGGCCAAAGCCCGCGGCCAGAGGAGAGGGACAGGGCAAGGCAGAGCCTCCGCAGGAAGGCGGCCCCGGAGGCGCCCCGCCGTCAGACATGGAGGATGTGCCGTTTTAGGCCCTGTGTCAATCGCTGGATGTATATGAGGAGAAGTTGATGGAAGATAGTAAAAACGCGGAAGAGAAATTCAAACAGGGCACACTTTATGCCGAAATCATAAAGCAGTTGAATCCTCAACCACTTGATCACGATAAAAAAGTTAGGGAGATTTTAGCCAAAATAGAAGAGCACGACCCCAAGAAAAAGAGAAGGGTCTTTTCTTATTTGGCAAATTTTAACGATGGAAGGTCGCAGATTGGAGTTTCAGACATAGCGCCAATTGGGGATATATTGGCTTCATTCGGAACTGTTGATTATCTTGATTTTATTATTCATAGTCCTGGCGGTGATGCAAATGCTGCTGAAAAAATCATACAGCTATGCCGTGAGCATTGTAGAAAAGCGTTCAGAGTAATCATTCCTAACATGGCTAAAAGCGCCGCTACATTGATTGCCTTGGGGGCGGATAGTATTGTAATGGGGCACTGTTCAGAACTTGGTCCTATTGATGCGCAGGTGCTTGTCAATGTCTCTGGAGTAAACCGCTTTATTTCAGCTCAAGCATTCATTGATGCAAGGGATAATCTACTTAAAGAGATTGAGAAGAGACAAAGCGAAGGAAAAGAAATTACACAATACTTACAACAGCTTGCGACCCTTAATATTCCATTTATTGAAGAATGTGATCGTCTCATGCGTTACAGCAATGAAATGGCGACTAAATGGCTTGATAAATGTATGTTAAAAAAGACTATTAAGGACTCAACTAAACGCGTAGAAAAAGCACGCGAGATTGCCAATTATTTTTCTTCTACTGAGAAGCATTTGACTCACGCAAAATTGATTAACATAGAAGAATGCAGAAAGTTGGGATTGCATGTAACTGCGTTAGATAAGGAAGGCGCCCTCTGGAAGCTTATCTGGGAATATTACGTGTGGACGGAGATAAGACTTAATTTGTCAATTAACAATATGAATAGAGATAAAATCTTAGAAACCTCAGATGGTACTCTTGTATCTCAAACGCCCGCGAGGTAAGCTAAAAAGAAAAATTAATAGGTGCGCACTCAATATCTTGTGATGGGGTATTTTTCTGAGCCACCTCTGTTTGCCTCATTACTTCAATGGCAATCTTGACTTCATCAGGAAGGTTTTTCATCATATTTTGAATCTCCATTTTAGTTTCTTCTTGTTTTTGTGTTTTTTTCATGGTCTGCCACGGAAATTATAAAACTATTAAGAAAGAAAATTAAGGAAAAAAGAAGAATCATATTATAAAGCCTTTTCTTGTTTTTGTCAATGGATTAATTTTGGTACCAGTTGGATACTTTATTATTCTTGCTAACCAACTATGCCTTATTTTATAAAAATGTCAAGAAAAAACCATGTACTCAAAAAACCCGATGTAGTCTCTCCTGCCGGAAACCTCTCCTGCCTCAAGGCCGCTGTTGACGCGGGCGCGGACGCCGTGTATGTGGGTTTCAACGACTCCACTAACGCCCGTAACTTCGAGGGACTTAACTTCACCCAAAAAGAGCTTGAATCAGGCATAGGCTACGCAAAGGGCAAAGGCCGCAAGGTCTTCATAGCCATAAACACCTTCCCGCAGTTCGAGAACTCCGCTTCATGGCACTCTGCCGTTGACAGGGCTGTGGGCCTCAACGCGGACGCCGTCATAATAGCCAACCTCGGCATACTCAAATACGCAAGGGACAAATACCCGGACTTGTTCATACACCTCTCCACTCAGGCAAGCTCGTCGAACCACGAGAGCATAAACTTCTACAGAAAACACTTCGGCATAAAAAGGGTGGTGCTTCCACGGGTGCTTACCGTCTCCGAGATAAAGGAGCTTAAGTCAAAGACAGATGTTGAAATCGAGGTCTTTGCCCTCGGAGGGCTTTGCATAAACATAGAGGGAAGGTGCTACCTTTCATCGTTCGTTACCGGAAGCTCCACGAATACGGACGGCGCGTGCTCCCCGTCCCGGTTCGTCCGCTTTATCCAGACGGCTGACGGAGGCATGGACATCACCCTCAATAATGTCGTGCTCAACAGGCTTGCGCAAGGCGAGTCGTCCCCGTACCCCACATGCTGCAAGGGCAGATACATCATGCCTGACGGAAAGCCGTTCTACGCATTCGAGGAGCCTGAGTCCCTGAACATACTCGGCATCCTGCCCATGCTCATCGCCGCCGGGGTCTCGGCATTCAAGATAGAAGGCAGGCAGAGGACAAAAAGCTATGTCGCGGCAATGACGAGGGTATTGAGACAGGCCGTGGATTCCTGCATAAAAGACCCGGCCGCATACAGGGTGGCCCCTGAGTGGACAAGGGAGACCGTGTCCACATTCGAAGGCATAAAAGAAACCCTCGGCTCATATCTCGTGAAATAAGAAGTTTCTTTCTTTCCGGATGTAATGTTTCTTCCGATGCCCCCCTGAAAGGCCCTACGGAGGCTAAGCTATACAGAGCGTCAGAACAAAGCAGACCAAGGCGCGACGAAGGGTCGGAGCGAGGCGCACTAAGTGTGCGCCGCAA
>CAYIRV010000253.1:0-2892 GCA_964365865.1 uncultured Thermodesulfobacteriota bacterium
CTATCTCAGGGTCCATGACAATAGCCCGCGCAAGGCCCACCCTTTTCTTCATCCCGCCGCTGAGTTCCGCTGGCATCATATCTTCGACGCCAACGAGCCCGACCCTCCTGAGTTTTTCGCCGACTGTCTTCCCGATGTCCTCATCCGCCAAATCCGTGTGCTCCTTCAGCGGGAATCCGACATTCTCCGCCACGGTCATGGAGTCGAAAAGCGCGGCCCCCTGAAAGAGCATGCCGAAGCGTTTGCGCGCCTCGTTCAAGTCCCTGTCCTTCAGGGCCGTCAAGTCAATGTCGTCGAGGAGTATGCTTCCTTCATCCGGCCTAATGAGCCCTATGATGTGCTTTATGAGCACGCTTTTTCCTTCGCCGCTCCGGCCTATGATGACGGTGATTTTCCCCTTTTCTATGTCGAGGTCAACCCCGTCGAGGACATTTTTGCCGTTGAAGGACTTTTTGAGGCCACTAATCTTTATCATATATCCGCTGGGCTATCAACCCCCCTATCCCCCCATTGTCAAGGGGGGGATAGGGGGGTCATACCATGAACGAAGAGAGTATGTAGTCTGCGACAAGGATTGTTACGCTCCCCATGACCACGGAGCTGGTGGCCGCCCTGCCCACGCCCTCGGCGCCGCCCGTGGTGCGAAAACCATTGTAGCATGCAATCAACGTTGCTATGAGGCCGAAGACCACGGACTTGGACAGGCCGCTCAGTATGTCGTCAACCCTGACGAAGTCGAGTGTCCTTCCTATATAGACGCCGGAGTTTATGCCGAGGAGCCTCACGCCAACGAGGTATCCGCCTATGACGCCCACGAAGTCCGTGATTATCGTAAGCACAGGGAACATGCATATGCCTGCGATGAGCCTCGGGACCACGAGGTATTTGACCGGGTTTACGGCCATTGTATCGAGCGCGTCTATCTGCTCGGTAACCTTCATTGTCCCAAGCTCCGTGGCCATGGCGCTCCCTGCCCTTCCGGTAACCATAAGGGCCGTAAGCACAGGCCCCAACTCCCTGGCCATGCTCATGGCAACCGTAGGCCCGACCATGCTTTCCGCCCCTAATCTTTTAAGGGCGTTGAAGCCCTGCAACGCGAGCACCATGCCTGTAAATGCCCCTGTGAGCACCACCACGAACAGGCTCTGCACGCCCACGAACTCCATCTGCCTGAAGATATTTTTGGGCTTGAACGGCGGGGTGAAGCCATAGAGCACGGCTTGGTAGAGGAGCATGGATATGCCGCCTGTTGTCCTGACAGCGCCGGCCGCGCGCCTTCCGAGTTCTTCGAGGTATCCCTTTATGTAGTCCTTCAGGCTCATGAGATATAAACCCTCGGAACGCGGGCCGATATGCCGCATAAGAGCTCATACGGTATTGTGCCTGCTAAAGAGGCAATCTCTTCGGCCGTTATTCTTTCGCTGCCTTGAGAGCCTATTAGCACGGCCTCGTCGTGCTCGCGGACATCCGGTATGTCCGTAACATCGCACATGGTCAGGTCCATGCAAATCCCGCCCGCAACAGGCGCCCTCTTTCCCCTTATAAGCACGCTCGATTTGTTTGAAAGGCTCCTCATATACCCGTCAGCGTATCCTATGGGAAGCACGGCTATGACGCTGTTTCTTTTGGCGACAAACCTTCTCCCATAGCTTATTGAAGACCCTGCGTCAATATTTTTAAGGGACAGGACGCGCGTCTTGAGCGCGAGCACAGGCTTTAAATCGAGCTTTTTCACAAGGCGCTCTGACGGGTATGCGCCGTAGAGCATGAGGCCCGGCCTTACGAGGTTGAACTCAGCGTCCTTATAATCCACGGCCCCCTTCCTAACCCTCCCTACTCGTGGGGAGGGAGAAAGGAATGGAGCGATTATGGCGGCGCTGTTCGCCATGTGAAGCAGCGGAGGGTTTATGCCCGCGTCCCTGAGCAATTGCACTGTCTTAAGAAACTCGTCGAGTTGTTTTTTCGAGAACGACTTGTCCTCTTCCTCTGCCTCGGCAAAGTGGGACAAGACCCCCTCGAGCCTTATGTGCCTTGCGCCTGAGAGCGCTTGGACAAGTCCCGCGGCGTCTTTCGACCTTATGCCGAGCCTGCCCATGCCTGTATCGAGCTTAAGGTGAATGTTTTTGATTAGCCCCTTTTTAGAGGCAAATTCGTTTATAAGCCTTACGGTATTCAGGTCAAATGCAACCGGAGTAAGGCCGGCTTCAAAGACATCCTTAAGCTGATTTGGGAACACTCCGCCGAGTATGAGTATGGGCCTTGATATGCCGCTCTCCCTGAGCCGTATGCCCTCCTCAGACATGGCCACGCCGAAGTTTTCGCATCCGAGGTCTTGGAGCACTGCCGCGGTCTCTACATCCCCGTGGCCATAGGCATTGGCCTTTACAACAGCCAAGACCTTTGTGGCTTCTCTGACCTTGCTTCTAATCTGCCGGTAGTTGTGCCTGAGCGCCTCCCTGTCTATGACCGCGATGGTCGGCCTTCTTTCCAAAAGCGTCTCCTTGCTCCTGTCAGCGGCAAAGCAATCAAATGCCTGTGCCTCATGGCAAAAAAATCTTATTTAACAGATACTTAATAGCACTCTTGGCTTACGGTGTAAAGGAAAAACTTGTTTTTGGAAGGAAGATTGGGGGTTAGGCGAAGGCTGTTTTTTTCCTGACAAGGCATGGTCAGCCGTTTAGGGCGAGCATGGCATTTTTACCAGCGAGGACAGTCTTGAGCTTTTTTACTGCCGCTGATTCTATCTGGCGCACCCTCTCCCTGGTTATGCCGAGCATGTCGCCGACTGCCTGAAGGCTAAGGGCTTCGTCCGCCATGAAGCGCTTTTCAACGATAAGCCGCTCCCTGTCATTAAGCACGGCAAGCGCGCCGTGGACCTCGGCCTGAACAATG
>CAYIRV010000254.1:0-2882 GCA_964365865.1 uncultured Thermodesulfobacteriota bacterium
CGTAAGGGAGCCGCCGCCGAGCGCGTCGCTTAATTTGGCGGCCCTTTCGAGAAGCCTCGAATGGAGATAGAAGACATCGCCGGGATACGCCTCTCTGCCGGGCGGCCTCCTTAAAAGGAGCGAAAGCTGTCTGTATGCGACAGCGTGCTTTGACAGGTCGTCGTAGATAATCAGGGCGTGCTGGCCGTTGTCCCTGAAGTATTCGCCTATGCTGCAGCCTGTGTAAGGCGCGATGAACTGCAGGGGCGCCGGGCTGCTCGCCGTTGCCGAGACTATCACCGTATAATCCATTGCCCCGTTCTGGCGGAGCCTCTCGACGATATTGGCGACCGTTGACTGCTTCTGGCCTATGGCGACATATACGCAGAAAACGCCCAGCCCCTTCTGGTTGATGATGGCGTCAATGGCAATGGCGGTCTTTCCAGTCTGGCGGTCGCCTATTATAAGCTCCCTCTGGCCCCTTCCGATGGGTATCATGGCGTCAATGGCCTTAATGCCGGTCTGTAGAGGCTCCTTGACCGACTTTCTCGCCACGATGCCCGGGGCCTTTATCTCGACCCTCCGGTTCTCCTTTGAGTCGAGCGGCCCCATCTCGTCAATGGGCTGGCCCAAGGCGTCCAGCACCCTGCCCATAAGCCCCGGGCCCACCGGGACCTGGCCGATTTTACCCGTCCTCTTTACTATGCTCCCTTCCTTGATCTCATAGTCCGGGCCGAGCACGGCCACGCCGACATTGTCCTCTTCGAGGTTCAACACCATGCCCATAAGCCCGTTCTCGAACTCCACGAACTCCCCGGACATGACCTTCTCGAGCCCGTAGACCCGCGCTATGCCGTCGCCCACGGATATGACCGTGCCGATTTCCTGTATGTCTATCTGCTTTTCAAAGCCCTTTATCTCGGCCTTTATAAGGGCGCTAATCTCCTCTGCCTTTATCATATCAAACCACCCCTTCGAGTATTTTTTCCTTCATGAACTCAAGCTGTCTCTTGAGGCTTCCGTCAATGATGGTGTTGTCTATCCTCACCACAAGTCCTCCGAGGAGGCTTTCGTCCTTTTCAAACAAAAGAACGGCCTCCCTGCCTGTGGCGGCCTTGAGCCTGGCCTTAATCTCTTCGAGCGCGTCGGCGTTTAAGTCAAACGGGGCCTTCACTGTCGCCCTGAGCCTGCCGGACATTTCATCCGCGCGCCTCAAATACGCGGAGGCGACCTGCTCAAGGAGCCTTATCACGCGGTTTTCAACGAGTATGCTTAAGAGCCTCGCGACAGGCGAAGAAAGCCCTAATGCCCCTGAGACCTTGTCCAAGAGCGCCTTTCTCTCAGTAAGCTTGTACATGGGGTTTAACAGGATTTTATAAAGCTCAGGGCCGGCCTTGAACGCCGAAGATGCGGCCTCAAGCTCTTGGCCGTACTTCTCAACGGACTTGGCCTGGGCCTCGACTGCGGCGGCGATAAACGCCTTCGCGAACCTTCTCGCTATTGCCGCGTCCCTCATCAGTTAAGCCTAATGCCGTCAATGCAGCCCTTGACGAGCCTTTTCTGGTCCTCTGACTTGACCTCTTTTTTTAAAATCTCCTCAGCCATCTTTATGGCCATGATAAGGGCCTCTTTCTTCATCTCTTTCTTGGCGTTCTTGACCTCCTGCTCGGCTACGAGCTTCGCCTGAGAGGCGAACTTCTGGGCCGCGGCCCCGGCCTCCTTCAGCAGCCTTTCTTTTTCAGCCTCGCCCTCGCGCTTAAGGGTATCTATGACCTCGGCAATCCTTGAATCGAGGTTGTCGAGTTGCGCCCTGTAGTCCTCGGCCTTTTTCTCGGCAGCCTCTTTGGCCGCTACCGCATCGCCAATCGCCTTTTTTATGTCAACGCTCCTCTTGTCGAGAAGCTTGTTTATGACCTTAATCCATATTACGACAATCACGAGCCCAAGGACGGCGAAGTTGATAGCGCTCCAGAGAAGGCGCATCTTGTCTATGCCTTGGTGTCCTCCCTCCTCGGTCGAACCAAAGGCCATGGACGGGAGGAACGGCAGAATCAGCATGAATACAACGGCCGCGGTCTTCCTATTGAGGAGCTTTTCCGCGATTTCCCTTGATATGGCCGCTGCATCGGTCCTTAGAGCCGCGAGCGCGCTCCTTTTGCCGTCCGCGAGCGTCCTTCTAAGGACGGCGAATTCCTCCGCGTTCTTCTCGCCCACGCGTTCGATGACGGCCTTGCCTTGCTCCTCGGCCTCTTTCCGGAGTTTGTTCTTCTCCTCTGTGCCTTTTACGACCGCCTCTTTTATCTTCATATCGTACGAGACAAGCCCGTCGGCCACATCTTGAACGAGCTGAGACGCGTCTTTAAGCGCGCCGTCTGTCCTTTCCTTCCTCTCCCGCAGTATGTTCTGGATGGGCTTGTAGAGGAAGCGGTTCAGGACAAAAAGGAGCACTATGTAAGAGATTATCTGATATACGAGCGAAAAATCGAGGTCAAACATCCTTAACCCTTGGGCGACCCTTGATTTCCTGCGGAGAGGCGCAAAGCCGGCGCTGTTATCAACAGGATTGGATTTACCTTAAACAGAGTATTGCTAACACATGGGGGTCTTTATTGTCAAGACTTTTGTGCCCGGTTTTACGGGTCTGGCCTTGCCGGACAGGAGGCTCTCTGCCGCGAGTCTTTGGCGAGGCTATTCTTCAGGCACAGGGCACGGGAGCGGGGTTTCTTTCTTGGTATTCAGGTCGAGGATAAAGCAGTCCGGTGCGGTGTTGAGCTTTTCAAGCTCGGCGCAGTTGTCCATGACCTTGCGGATGGTGAGCAGGCCGGCTCTTACTGAGACAAGCTCGTACCCGGACGGGCTTTCAGACGGTTTTACAGGCACGGTCTTTCCCGTCTTTCCGTCGA
>CAYIRV010000255.1:0-2855 GCA_964365865.1 uncultured Thermodesulfobacteriota bacterium
CCCCACCCTTCCCTCCCCCACAAGGGGGGAGGGATAAGGAAGCCCTTGCAATCGGATATAACATGGCCGAGTCCTTATGCCCGCGCTCATCTATAAAGTCCTCTTTGTTGTCTTCCCGGTGTTTTCCGTTATCGGCATCGGATACCTGTTTGCCAACTTCAGGAAAATCAGCCTTGAGCCGCTCATTGAACTGCTTCTTTACCTTACCGTCCCGGCGCTCGTAATATCCTCGCTCTCTAAAAAAAGCCTCGTCATAGGCGACCTCGCCACTATCTCGTTCGCGGCTATCTGCGTAGTGCTGGGCACCGGGGCCATAAGCTATATTTACCTCACGGCCATAAAAAGGAAAGAGCTTCGCGGCTTCTACCTGCCGGCCATGTTCATGAACTCTGGGAACATGGCCTTCCCGTTAGCGCTCCTCGCCTTCGGACACGATGGGCTTGCGAAGGCCGTGCTCTACTACATCGCTATAAGCCTCATGGTGTATTCCCTGGGCATATACATCGCAAAGGGCAGCAAAGGCGGGCTTTCCGAAATCTTCAAGCTCCCTCTCATATACGCCTCAATCGCAGGCATAGCCCTCAACCTGACCGGCTTGAGGCTTCCGGAGCCTGTGCTCACGGCCGCGGACATGTTAGGCTCTGCCACAATCCCGCTGATGTTAGTGAGCCTCGGCTACAGGCTCCACTCCGCGCGGATTTCAAACGCAGGCATCACGCTCGCCGGGACATTTATCAGGCTCGGCGGAGGCTTCGTTATCGCCTATCTCATAACCAGTGCCTTTGGCATCACCGGGCTTAACCAGAAGATTATCATACTTTCGTCAGCCATGCCCTCGGCCGTAATAAACTTCATAGTCAGCCACAGATACAATCTCGACAGCGAGCTCGTTGCCTCGATAGTGGCGGCGTCAACGCTCCTCAGCATAATAACCACGCCGCTCGTGCTCATGCTCATAATGTGAAAAAATGCGAAAAAACCCGCTCAAAAACACCATCTTCATTGCAGCAGTCGCCTTATCCGCCATTCTGCCAAGGCTCTCATACTCCGCTGAAATAACCGCCTACAAGGCCGTATTCAGGCCGTTCAGCGATAGTAATGGGAATATCTTAATTGCCATAAGGGAGTTCGAGCGGGGTTCAAAAAGGCTGGCCATGACAGTAAACCCGTTCACATTCGAAACCGCTGTCATGGAGCATCCTGAAAAGAGCGGCAAAGAAACAGGGATAAACCTCGATGACACTCCGTTCATGAATGCCCTCTCAAGATACACAGGGCCTCCTTCGGGGCCTCAGGACCACGGACTTAGAAACGCGCCGATAGGACAAGCCGTGTTCATCACGATTGACCTCTGCCCTTCGCAAAAGAAGCTCGACTACGAACTCTTCAGGTTTCTCGAAGTTTATTCAAAAGGCGTCCCCGCCCCGGTTGCAGTAGCGCTAAGCGGGAAATGGCTCAAGAAACACGCGGAGGAGCTTAAATGGCTTATTAACGAAGCAAAGGCCGAGAGGCTAAATATCACATGGGTCAATCACTCTTACTCGCACCCATATAAAGGCGGAATATTGCCTGAAGAGGACTTCCTCCTGCTTGACAAAAACAAATTTGAAGAAGAGGTGCTTCTGAATGAATCTCTCATGCTCGAAAACGGCATAACACCCTCGCCGTTCTTCCGCTTTCCGGGACTCGTTGCCGACAGGGAACTGCTCGCAAGGCTAAAAATACTCGGTCTCATCCCCATTGGCTCTGACGCATGGCTCGCAAAAGGCCAGACGCCCAAACAAGGCTCTGTAATACTCGTGCACGGGAATGGAAACGAACCAGCGGGCGTCAAAGCCCTCTTCAAATACATGGGCGTTCCGCGTGATAAAAATCCAAGAATAAAAACCCTTCCCCTGAAGGCCGCGCTTAGATAATCAGCCCATTACGATTTCCGTTTCAAACGGTATGGGGTTTGTGAGGCAATAGACCGCAGGGCATGTCTTTGCCGCGCGCTCTTCGATAGCCCGTATTTTTTCCAGAGGCGCGTCGCTTTCGACATGGATGGTGAATTTGACCTTGTCGGTAATCGGATTTTCGCTCAGGCCGAATACCTTAGAAAAATCCATGAAGCTCTCGGCCGTAACCCTGAGTTTTTTGATGACCACCCCGTCCATTGCCGCGAGCGTCGCAAATGTGGCGGCGTAGCATGAGGCAGCGCCGTAGAGGCAGTATATCATGGGCCCGGGCTGGGTTCCGCCGCCACCCATGAATGTCGGCTGGTCAGCCTCCATGACAGCCTTTCCCCCTTCGAACTGGACGGTCGCCTTGAACTGCGCCCCGCTTCCCGGGTTCCATTCGCCTTCGAGCTTGTTCACCTTCTTTGCCTTTGCGATATTGTTCTTGTATTCGAGAACGGTCCCGTTCACCCTGTCCACATTCACATTATTAAGCTTCATCTTCCCTCCTTTAGCTTTGATGTATTTATTCGACTTTTATCAATGCGCCTTTTTTACGCAGAACTGCGCCTATTACCGAAGCCTTTATGCCGGCGTTTTTAAGCCTTCTTAGAAGCAAACCTTTTTTCTTCTCAGACACTGAAAAAAGAAGCCCCCCTGATGTCTGCGGGTCGAAAAGCAGGGCCTTTGCGGCCTTGTCAACTGCCGGCGACATGCGGACATCGCGGGAAAAATATTCCATATTCGCCTTTATAGCGCCCGGCCGGCACGCATTGTCATGGGCGAGCCTTTCAGCATGCGGAAAAAACTCCACATCAGCCCGGCGGATGACGAAAGATACGGCTGAGGCGCGGGCCATCTCAATGGCATGACCGATAAGGCCGTAGCCTGTTATGTCCGTGCACGCGCTCACGCCGG
>CAYIRV010000256.1:0-2844 GCA_964365865.1 uncultured Thermodesulfobacteriota bacterium
AAGGTCGCGCTTTCCGCCCAGCCGAGGCTTTCTTCTCTTGATGACGCGCTCAAGGCCACGTCCGGCAACAGGCAGATGCTCGGAGAGCTTCTCCTCCTCGCAAGGCGCATCACCCCGGAACAATTCGAGCAGGCGTTCACTGAGCACAAGGATACAGGGTGCAAGTTCGGCACGGCGCTCGTCCGGCTCGGGCACATAAGCGAGGCAGAACTCGAGGCCATACTCAAATTTCAGGAACATCAGGGAGACGAGGCCCTGAGGGCCGCTGGACTCAGGCTCGGCGACATACTCGTATCAGCCGAGAGAATCACATACGAACAGCTTAACGACGCCCTTGCCCGGCAGCAGAAGACAAATAAAAAACTCGGGGATGTGCTCGTGGAGGCCGGGTATGTGGAACACAGCCATGTGGCTCAGGGCCTCACCATCCAGAAAAAGCTCCTGGCCGCGGCCGTTGCCGCGGTGCTCTCCTTTGCAGCCATCCCTGCCTCTGCGAGCGCCGCCGATGTTGCCGAGGCAAAAGGCTTCCCTGCCGCAAAGCTGACTGTTACGGCAACGGTCCTTCCGCACACGGACTTCAGGGTCATGCGGCAGGCGGCTGAAATAGTAATAACAAACGCGGATATAGACAGGGGCTATGTGGATGCAAGCAACGCGTCCCTGATACAGGTGAAAAACAACAGCCCTTCGGGGTATCTGCTCGTTTTCGAGGGCGCGGGCTCAGGCTTCAGAGAGGTGCATGTGAAGGGACTGGGCAGGAACATAGTTATTTCCTCCGGCAACGGCTGGGTGGCCCAGCCCTATGCGGGCAAAACGCCTGTTGTGATGGAACTAAGCTACAGGTTCCTCTTAGCGGACGGCCTTCAGCCCGGGACATACTCATGGCCGCTCGCAATCTCGATAAACCCGCTGTAAGACGGCTTAATCGGCAATTTTCGTAAAAATTTATCCGGGGGGATAAGGCTTGAAGCCAATACTGTTGCACAGCGCCGGCTCTCTGTCACCGCTCCTCTTAAAATTCCTGTCATTCGCCCTGCTGCTGTTACTGAACCCGCATGCCGCATCTTCGGGCGAGTTCAGGGTAACTCCCATACGGCTCGACTTTGACAACGAAACGAGAACCGCCATCGTCAGCGTGCTGACCGAAGGCCCGGACAAGTTGAACCTCCAGATAAAAGCCCTTGAATGGGCGCAAGATTCGAACGGCAAGGATGTATACACGGATACATCCGACATCATATTCTTCCCTAAGATAATGACGGTTGAGGGCGGGGAGGAAAAGACCCTGAGAGCCGGGGTGCAGATGCCGCCCCCTGCGAGGGAAAAGACCTACAGGCTCTTTGTCGAGGAAATCCCCCAGCCCAAGAAAAAGTCCGAGGGCGTGAACATAGCCATAGCCATAAGGTTCGGCATCCCGGTATTCGTTAAACCGGCAAGGGAAGACGCTAAGGCTGAAATTAACAAGGTTGAGCTTTCGGCCGGGGTTCTGAGTGTGCTCGTTACAAACACCGGCAATGTGCACCTTCAGGTAACATCCGTTGACCTTAAAGGCTTGGATTCTTCAGGCGCCGAGGTCTTCAGCGAGCAGATAGGCGGCTGGTATCTCTTAAACGGCAGAACAAGGCTCTACACCGCCCCTATACCCGCGGATGTGTGCGCCGCGCTCTCGAAGATAGATGTCGAGGTGGTAACCGACAGGTTTACATTAAAAGGGTCGGCTGAAGCGGGCAAAACGAGATGCCGGCCTTGACCCTTCCTGCCCCTCCTTTAAAAAAAAGGGGGGGCAGAGTAACCCTAATCCGGGCGTTCGCATACATAAGCCTTCTGCTGCTGTTCGTCTGTATGGCCTTGCCGCAAGCATCCGATGGCGCTGAGACAATGGTCGTAAGCGTTACGGTAAACCAGATGCCGAAAGGGGACTTTTTCGTGCTCGCCGCCTCGGACGGGGATTTTCTCGTAAGGACGGAAGACTTGTCGGCAATGGGCTTCAGGGACCCTAAGGGCGAGACCTCGGTCATAGACAAAGAGGAGTATATCTCCCTTAAGTCAATGCAGGGCGTAAGATTCACATTCATGGAAGATAAACTCGCTCTCGACATCAAGGCATCTCCAAAGCTCCTGCCGAAAAGGACTGTGGATTATTCCCCGCAGAGGCCGAAGAGGGTCCAACAGGCAGGCGCCGACACGAGCGCGTTTTTGAACTACAGGCTCGACTTCACGGCAGACGAGGCCAACACGGCCAGCGGCTTCGCGCTCTCCAACGAGTTCGGGGTGCGGGCGTTCGACATGCTCTTCACAAGCGATTCGGCTTACACGAGGACAGGGACGAACGAAAACTTCGTCCGGCTCGAGACGAACATGACATACGACTTTAGAAGCAGCATGGAGCGGTTTACATTCGGGGACTTCTTCGCCTCGTCAGGGGAGTTGTCCGGCAATTTGAATATGGCCGGGGCGAGCCTTTCAAAGGTCTACAGGATTGACCCTTACTTCATAAGGCCGCCCATGTTCGACTTCACGGGGCTTGCGTCCATGGCCTCGGATGTGGAGATATACATAAACGGCATGCTCGTGAAAAAGGACAGGTTCCAGCCCGGAGAGTTCGAGCTTAAGAACATAAGCTCCTATCAGGGTGCCGGCGATGTGGAGGTCGTGATACGGGACCCCTTCGGCAGGGAGGAACGCGTCCAATCGCCATTTTACTTTACCGATACGGTTCTGCGCGAAGGGCTTTCCGAATACAGCTATAACCTTGGCTTTCTCAGGGAGAACTTCGGCGTAGAAAGCAACGATTACGGGGGCGCGGCCTTTTCGCTCTTTCACCTGTGGGGGATTACAAACTCC
>CAYIRV010000257.1:0-2835 GCA_964365865.1 uncultured Thermodesulfobacteriota bacterium
GATTTCGCAGAGCCAGTCCTTGTCCTCTTCTGAAAAAGGCACGGTCAGGCTGATGATGAACACCCCGCCGGGCTTAAGCACCCTTTTCACCTCTGAGAGCGTCCTCGCTCCGTCGAGGAACTGGAAGGTCTGCCTGCATATAACGAGACTGAACGACCCGGAAGCGAAAGGCATCTCCTCGGCGCTGCCCTGAGAGACCCTGAAATAACGGGAAGAGGCCCTGAGCATATTGTCCGACAGGTCAAGGCCCGTAACATCCCATCCATTGCCTTTCAACCCTTGGCCTATCTGACCGGTGCCGCAGCACAAGTCCAACGCCGGGCCTGAGGGCTTACCGGCCAGACCGACATGCGCCTGAATGAGCCGTTTGTCCGTAATCCAGCTTGCCGAGCCGTCGAATACAGGCGAACGGACATTGAACTGTTTTCGCAGATGCTCTCTCATAATGCCGCCTCGCGGAGAAGTATGCCGGTGGCGCACGCGAGCCCCCCACCGCCGTTAGCGAGTTCTCTTGTCTCTACCTCGGCAACAACTTCTATCCCGTGCCTTTCATAGACCTTTCTTGTCACAGGGCAGCCGGAAGGCATGATGACCCTGCCCGGGGCAATCGTTACGATGTTCATGGCGTGCCTCTCCTCTACCTCTTCGTTCTCGGCGATGGCGATGGTCTTTATGCCTTTCTTGCTCATGACCGCCATAATCTCCCTGTCCACGGATTCAGCCCTTACGAGCGCGAGACCTGAGTCAATAATCTGCAGAGAGCCCATAAGGTGCAGGCTTAATGAAGGCGCGGGCACGGGTATGCATTTCACGCCCTGACGGTTTAGCGCCTCATCGAGTTCTCTGAAACCCTCATGGTTCGTCCTCCTGCCTATGCCGACCACGACATGCAGTGGGTCGAGCCAAAGCGCGTCTGCGCCCTCGAATGTGGCGTCCCCTTCTATCTTCTTTATGACAGGCAGTCCTATGGCCATCGCCGTCTTTTCCATGCACGCAGCCTCGTGCTGCCGGACAGGATGCCCCATCCTCGATATTACCGCGCCCTTAGGGGTCATAAACAGCAGGTCCCTGACATACATCAGGTTATACAGGCTTCTCCTCTCGCTCTCAGGGACATCGGCGTCCATCTGAAAGACCTTGACCCCGAGCCGTTCATAAAGATTTATTATGCCGTCATATTCCCTGTCAAGGGCGACCGGGTCTATGCCCCTTACATGCAAGACCTCTTGAGGGTTCTCTATCTCCCCAATCTCCGGGCCCGGCCTGTGCATGATGACAGCCCGGAGGCCCTTGTATTCGGAATCAACGCCATACAAAAGGCCCACAGGGCCGCCCTCCTTACAGCCAATTGTCATGCCTTTCCCCTGAATAGCCGAGTTCAGAGGCCAGTCCTGCCACAGCCGCGTCTTCAAGCGCGGGCATGAGCATGTCTTTCTTCTTCATCCACCGGAAGCGCTCCGGCGGCTCTGTAGCTTGCACTACGGGAAATCCGCCGAGGACCGCGTTGGAGGCGCTCCCGCTCTCGAACCCGAGAAAACCCTCTACTGTCTTCAGCGCAACAAGCCTGCTTTCAGAATCCCGGATGATGTCTTCGCATTTAAGCCGAAGGCAGCCGGGCTTGGCGTTTGCGAGATGTTTAAGTATGGCGGTGTTCGAGGCCCTCCATTGAAAGGCGCAGACCTCCTCAAGCCTCTTGCCGGAATATTCCCGCCATCCGGGCGGCAGGTCATACTTCCACCACCACTTCCCGTATTCACGGATGTCCGAGTAGCCTTTTATCCCAAGCCCCCGGAAGTCAGACCTCCCCACATCCCCCCCTTGGGAAGGGGGGGATGTGGGGAGGTCTGAAAACGCCCTCAGGTTATGCGAAAAGAAACCCCGGTGAAGCCAGCCGTCATATAAGCCGTTGATGGACGCGCCGGGGTTTCTGGTAAGGTATATGACGCTTATCCCGGCGTTTGGAAAGAGTTCCCTTATGAAATCCATTTTATAGGAATTGACAGTGGATTTCAAGACCAGCGTCTTGGAGGCGAGGTCGTGCTCCGTTGCCTTTCGCGCCGGCTTAAGCAGTATGAACGGCGGCTCCTCTATCATCAGCACATCGTTAGGCGGGTTTGAAGGCCGGGCAAGTCCGGGAAACGCGGCCCTGACCATGTCCTCCGGGATATCGTAGTAAAACGGATCAATCTCGTTGTGGACTGTCCTCAATGCCTTGATAAGCTCAAGGTGAAAAACCTCCTTGTCAAACCCCTTCTGCCCGGCAAGATGGGCCGAGAGCGCGTTGTTAGCCAGGCGCTTGAAACCCTCGTATGAAAAATCAACTGCTGGCCACTGCATGGAAAAACGGAGGACAAGGTCGTCCGTGTATTGTTCGCGCTGCAGAGGGTCTTTTAATATATCAGCCGGGTTTGCGTCAAAGGACATGTCCCCGAGAATGTCGCGGGAAAAGGCTTCGCCGCCCTTCCATGACGGCTTGAACCCGGGCGGGACCTCGTCCGATGGAAAGGCGTCAGAGGACAGGCCGTTTAATTTGTAAAAAGGCACCTCCTCGCCGCTTAGCGCATATACCTCCGGGAACATCCTCATGGCGGCAAAGAGGAGGCTTGACCCTGAGCGCGGGGCCGAGGCGATGACAACGAGCCTCCTGATGTCCTTAAGGCTCGCCTTGAGCCAGACGCCGCCTTCATGCCTTGCAGCGGCCCTGTCGAAAACCTCTTCCCTGAACTTGGACACCTTTTTAATATACGAGTTCTGCCTCTCTGTCAGCGGGTTCATCTGAGCCTTCTGATAACGCTTAGGGATTTTAGAAAAAGGAATTTCCTGAATCTCAGAAAA
>CAYIRV010000258.1:0-2820 GCA_964365865.1 uncultured Thermodesulfobacteriota bacterium
AAACCCATGTCGAACATGCGGTCTGCCTCGTCAAGGACGAGGACATGCGTGTCGTCAAGACGCACATTGCGCTGTCCGATGTGGTCTATGAGACGTCCCGGCGTTGCGATGATTATGCGCGGGTTCTTCCTCAGGGCAGAGACCTGCGTCACCATGGATTCGCCGCCGATAATCGCCGTTATCCCCATGCCAAGGACCTGCGCAAACGGCAAGATGGCGTCCCTGACCTGAAGTGCAAGCTCGCGGGTGGGCACCAGCACCAGCCCGCGGCCCTTCAGCTGGGCAAGGCGCTGGACCATGGGAATGCCGAACGCAAGGGTTTTGCCCGTGCCTGTCTGGGCGATTCCCATGATATCCTTGCCCTCGATCGCAATGGGGATGGCTTTACGCTGAATGGGAGTTGGTACGCTGAAACCCAGCCTTTCGACCTTATCGAGTAAGGCGGGCGCTATGCTGAGCCCGTAGAAACCATTGTTTTGCATTAGACTCCTGTAGGTTTAGGTTAGTTTTGCATGAGGGACAGCCCCATATTATTCGCTCATCGTAAAAGCCGCTTATTGCAAGGATTGGCGGACATAGACCATCCCGCGCTATTTTTCACCCCTTTTTCGATATCAGGATTTTTTCTTAAGAAACTTGAAAAAGCGCTTCAGGAGCCCGGACTTGGCCTCCTTCGGGGCTGTTTCGTGTTTTTCAGACGCAGGGGCATGGGCCTTGGTCTCTGCCTTGACTGGGACCGGCAGATGCCTTTCAGCGGGCCTTGCCCGATGCTCCCCAACAGGCCTCTGGGGCCTATTGGGCCTCTCTGATTGCCGCCCTGGCATGGTTTCTTTTTTTGCGTGGTGCTGAGGCGGACGCTTGTTGTGGGACTTGGGGTGCTCCGGTTTATTGTCAGGCCGGCCGGCCGGTTTTTCACTGACGGCCGGGGCGGTCTTTTTCCATGGCTGCGGTTGTCCTTTCTTTTCCTTTGAGGCGCCCCCCCTCAATCCCCCCCTTGTGTAAGTGGGGGATTGAGGGGGGGTATGCAAGGCTCCGGGTTTCTTAACATTTTTATCGAAAGGCCTATCCCTCCTCGGCCTCTCCTTATACTTCGGCGCGATGTCCTTCACAAGCTCGGAGTCCTCTATCCACTCGCTCTCGAACTTGCGCTCTATGTATTTTTCAATCTCCGGGAGGTTCAGGACATGGTCCTCGCACACGAGGCTGTATGCCTTGCCGCTTTTTCCCGCCCTGGCGGTCCTGCCTATCCTGTGAACATAGCTCGCCGCGTCATCGGGAAGGTCGTAGTTGAATATGTGCGTGATACCGTCTATGTGGAGCCCGCGGGCGGCAACGTCTGTCGCCACCAGCATCTTTATTTTTCCCGACTTCATGTCATCGATTATCTTGTGGCGGCGCTCCTGTGTTACATCTCCGGTGAGCACGCTCGCGGGAAGGCCGTTGGCGGCAAGCTTCCAACCGAGTTTCTCCGCCGTAATCTTCATATTGGTGAATATGATGCTTCGCAGAACCTCCGGCCTTTTAAGGAGCGTAAGAAGCACGGAGAGCTTCTCCTCGTTCGAGACATAGACTATTTTCTGGTCTATGGCGTTAACGGCCACCTGCTCAGGCTCTATCTCTATCATCACCGGGTCAGGCTTCATATAGCGCGCGGCAAGCTTTCTGACATTGGCGTCTATGGTCGCGGAAAAGAGCATCGTCTGCCTCGGCTTTTGCTTCGGCAGGCGGCCCGCTATGTACATTATGTCCGGGGCAAAACCCATGTCGAACATGCGGTCTGCCTCGTCAATAACGAATATCTCGATGTTCTCCAGGGAAAGCGCCCTTGACTTGTAGAGGTCTATCATACGCCCCGGCGTAGCCACTACAAGTTCCACGCCTGTTTTGAGCGCGCTTAGCTGCTTGTTGTACTCGACCCCGCCGTAAATGGCCACTGACCTGAAAGAGAGGTGCTTGCCGAGTTTTATTGCGTCGTCTATCACCTGCGTCGCAAGCTCCCTTGTAGGCACCATCACAAGGGCCATCGGTCTTCCGGTAACATTCGGCCCTAAGGCCAGCGCCTTAGTGAATATGGTAATGAGGAATACCGCGGTCTTGCCCGTGCCTGTCTGGGACTGGGCTATCATGTCCTTTCCGAGCAGGCACTCAGGAAGGGATTGCTCCTGAATGGATGTGCAATGCTCAAAACCTGCGTCGTTTGTCCCTTTTAAGATGTCAGGTGCGAGATTCAGGCTTTCAAATTTCATCTTTGTCCTTCTTTCATAAATCTCTTATTATCGGAGATAATCTATTTTCATTATAATCTCATAAAACATTAAAGATTTCGACAGGATAAAACCCATTTTTTTGAACCGTCATTTTCAATAAAATACCAACAAATAAAAAATAGGGAGCTGTATACGCTCACTAATCAGGCAACTCTTTTGGTAAAATAAAAGACCCAAAGGAGGCAGCCTAAATGCAATACTCGACTCGGATATTAAAAGAGCACGAAAGAACAAAAGCCAATGTCCCCCCGCGTCCGTTCAAGTTCGTAAAGAACCTTTGTGCCGCGCATAACATCTCCGGCAAGGAACTTGCCCGTTATTACCGCAAATGGAACGAGGGCGGCAGGCTGCCTGAGGCGCTATTGCCGGAGAAGCGCGGAGCCGGCCCGGGATCGCGCTGGACACCTAAAGAAATAGAGCGAAGCATCATCGAGGCATATAGAAAATTCGGCTCGAACCAAAGGACATACGCTCTTCTTTTAAGACCAAGGAACGCTGCGCCGCGGCCCTTTGCGACGATTGTACGCGGCTTACTTACACCGAGATAATAAAA
>CAYIRV010000259.1:0-2762 GCA_964365865.1 uncultured Thermodesulfobacteriota bacterium
ATCCCCCCGATGATCTGGCGGGAGATCGATGACTTCTCCTCCGGTTCGGTCTGCTTAGTGCTCGCATCGGAAAAGTATATAGCCGATGACTATTACCGCGAATACGAGGACTTCCTGAAGGCCGTCAAGGTCGGCAGGTGATGCAGGTTCCTTTCCTCAATATAAAAGCGCAGAATGTTGAATTGAAGGCCGAACTCGAAGCCGCCTACACAAGGGTCATGGATTCCGGTTGGTATATCCTCGGTAAAGAAGTCGAGGCGTTCGAGGCCGAGTTCGCCTCGTACTGTGGCGTCAAATATTGCGTAGGCGTCGGCAACGGGCTTGAAGCTCTGCACCTTATACTCAGGGCCTACGGGATAGGCGAAGGCGACGAGGTCATCGTGCCAGCCAATACTTATATCGCCACGTGGCTTGCGGTCTCATACGCCGGCGCAACCCCGGCGCCAGTCGAGCCGGACGAGAAGACATTCAACATAAATCCTGAGCTTATAGAAAAGGCGATTACTAAAAAGACAAAGGCTATATTGCCCGTTCATCTATACGGACAGTGCGCCGATATGGACGCAATAAATGAGATAGCGAAAAGACGCGGCATTAAGGTTATTGAAGACGCGGCACAGGCCCACGGGGCATTATACAAAGGCAGGAAGGCCGGAAGCCTCGGTCATGCGGCGGGTTTTAGTTTCTATCCCGGAAAGAACCTCGGCGCAATAGGAGACGCTGGGGCGGTTACGACAAACGACGGTGAGCTTGCGGAAAAGATAAGGCTGCTTAGGAACTATGGGTCAAAGGTCAAATATTATAACGAAGTAAAGGGTTTTAATAGCAGGCTTGATGAGATGCAGGCCGCGTTTCTGAGGGTGAAGCTCAAAAGACTCGATGAGTGGAACAGCCGCAGGATGCAAATCGCAAAGCGTTATTTTGAGGCATTGAAAGAATGCGCGGGTCTCGGTCTGCCTTATGTTCCTGATTGAGCTGAACCGTGCTGGCATCTGTTTGTGGTGCGCCACTCTAAGAGGGATGAGATAAAGTCGCGGCTTGAAGAAAAAGGCATAGGCACGCTCATTCACTACCCCGTGCCTCCGCATCTGTCGGAGGCTTACACGGATATGGAGTCAAAGGCCGGTGATTTTCCTGTTACTGAAGGGCTTGCTAAATCTGTTTTGAGCCTGCCCATGGGGCCGCATCTTAAGGCGCAGGGGCAGCATGAGGTTATTTCGTGCTTGAAGGATGAAGGGGCGGGGTAATGCGTCAGATATTTCGCGCCTCGATTATAATTGGCAGTTCCATTGCTGTAAGGATCGTTGCCGGAATAGTGAAAGGTAAGGTTGTGGCCGTGATAGCCGGCCCGTCCGGCATCGGGCTTTTGGGACTTCTCCAGTCTGTAATGAGCACTTCAAATATTGTAACCAGTTTCGGTCTTCCGACAAGCGGCATCCGGGACATAGCGGAGGCCCACTCTCAGGGAGACCACGCAAGACTCTCCGCCATAAGGAACTCTCTTTTTTTAGGGTTGACGCTCTTCGGCCTGATAGGGGCTGTAATCGTTTTCGTATTTCGCGCACCCATCGCGCAGTTTGTTTTTGATTCCGAGGAATTCTCCGGCGCGATTGCGTGGATAAGTTTGGGGGTTTTTGCCGCGGCCGTCTCTGCGTCCCAGACCACGTTTTTGAACGGGATACGCAGGCTCGGCGACATCTCCCGTGTAGACATCATAGGCTCTCTTGCGGCAACGGTTGTCACGGTTGCGGCAGTGTGGTTCTGGGGTATGAACGGGGTGGTCGCAGCCGTGGTCGCTATCCCGGTAGCGACGCTCGCGGCCTCCACGTGGTTCAGCCGCAGGGTTCTGACCGTTAAGGCGGGGTTTGACATACGAGACGCATCCGCGCATTTGTGCGGCATGCTCGGTCTCGGCGGCGCGTTCATGGCAACGGCGCTGCTCACGGTAGCCTGCCAGTTTGCGGTAAGGCTCATTATTACGAAGTCCCTCGGCATGGACTCGACCGGGCAATTTCAAGCCGCATGGAGCATTTCCATGCTCTACATAGGTTTTGTTCTGAACGCCATGGGCGCCGATTACTATCCGCGCCTTGCGTCTCTCTCCGGCGACGTTCCTGCGGTCAACAAGGCCGTAAATGAGCAGTTCTCGGCGTCGTTACTGCTTGCCGGCCCAGTAATACTCTTGACGCTCGCGCTCTCGGCTCAAGTGATAACGTTGCTTTATTCAGGCGCCTTCAACGAGGCGTCGCAGGTATTGAGATGGCAGGCGCTCGGGGACGTCTTCAAGGTAGCGAGCTGGCCCATAGGTTTCATATTCCCCGCGATGGGACGAGGGAAGATTTTTTTCTTTACTGAACTTGCATGGAACGTAATTTACATATCTCTTGTATGGGTCGGAATCAACGCGTTGGGCGTCGAGGTTACAGGCATATCTTTTCTTGTGAGTTATGTAGTTATTTTTCCCCTGTACTGGTATTTAGCTCATAAGAGCGACGGGTTTGTTTTGAGCAGGGCTAATTTAAATCTTCTGGGCGCATTCGTTATCTGCGGCATTGTCATCTTCGGCCTCGGATATGCAAAAGGCTATCTGCCCCTTGCCGCGGGCGTGGCAATCGCGCTTGCGATGGGTCTGTATTCCCTGAGGATGATATCCAAGTCGCTTGGCGGACTGTCAATAAGGCGTCTGATATCGGGGAAGGGTTAGACATGGAAAGACCGCTCGTCTCATACGTCCTTTTTACATATAATCAGGAGCGCTACAT
>CAYIRV010000260.1:0-2749 GCA_964365865.1 uncultured Thermodesulfobacteriota bacterium
GTCGAACACCAGTGCCTTTAACGGCCCTTCAGCCCTGCCCTTCGGGGCCGGGAGCCTTTGCACTATGGCCTCGAGCACATCCCTTATGCCTATGCCTTCCTTGGCGCTTACGAGTACGGCGTGCTTTGCGTCAAGCCCGAGGAGGTCCTCTATCTCCTTTTTGACGCGCTCAGGGTCTGACTGAGGGAGGTCAATCTTGTTGAGCACAGGGATGATTTCCAGCCCGACATCCGTTGCCGTATAAAGGTGCGCAAGGGTCTGTGCCTCCACGCCCTGCGAGGCATCAACAATAAGGACAGCGCCCTCGCACGCTGAAAGGGAGCGGCTCACTTCGTAGCTGAAGTCAACATGACCGGGCGTGTCTATGAGGTTAAGGACATAGTCCTTGCCGTCAAGCGCCCTGTAATTAAGACGCGCGGTCTGCGCCTTGATGGTAATCCCCCTTTCCCTTTCGAGGTCCATCTTGTCGAGGAACTGGGCCTTCATATCCCTCTTTGCCACCGCGCCGGTGCATTCGAGGAGGCGGTCGGAAAGCGTTGATTTTCCGTGGTCAATGTGCGCGATGATTGAAAAATTCCGTATTCTTTCCCTGTCGAACATCCTTCTCCCTTTTCCGGCATTAAGCGAAGTTAATCTTGTACTTTAAAATAATAACCAATATCTTGTCAAAAGGAAATGGGCATTTTTGAAATATGCCGCCGGGCTTCATACGGCTGTAGTTCTTGACACTGGCTTTGCCTGATTATATGCTCTATGCCGAGAGGGGGATAAAATGGCGCTTGCAGACAGCATGAAACTCATAATCAAGCCTCAAGAGATTCAAGACATAGTAAAAAGGCTCGCAACTGAAATCAGCGCGGAATACAGCGGGAAAAATCCCGTGCTCATAGGCGCGCTTAAGGCGTCGTTCATCTTCCTTTCAGACCTTTCGAGAAGCCTTGCTCTGGAGCACGAGCTCGACTTTATCCAGACATCGAGCTACGGCCGCGCTGATTCGCCTTCCCATGAAGTCCTCATTACAAGCGACATATCCACGGATATATCGGACAGGCACTGCATAGTGGTTGACAGCATAATTGACAGGGGAAGGACCGCCAACGCCATTGAAGAACACCTTAAGAAAAAAGGCCCTTCGTCCGTCAGGCTCTGCGCGCTCCTTTTAAGAAGCGGAGAGGCCGAAATGCTCGTGAAGGCCGACTATGTCGGCAAACGGATAGGCAAAGGGTTTGTGGCAGGCTATGGCATGGATTATAAGGAGCGCCTCCGTGGCCTTCCGGGAATCCATATAATAAAGACTGACGAATAAACCACCCCCACCCTCCCCTCCCCCGTCAAGGGGGAGGGTTTACAAGGAAGCCCTGCAGCAAGATTTTTGTGATTAAAGGAGGTAATCCGTGGTCGCGAGGAACGAAGCCGCGAAGCGAACCCGTCTTCCCGTGCTTGCGCTCGAACTCCTTAAGCCAGAAGCCTATCCTGAAAGGCCCGGCCATGTAGAGCTTCGCCAGACCCACATCTCATACCTGTTTTTCACGCCTAAATTCGTCTATAAGGTAAAAAAACCCGTAAACTTCGGTTTCCTCGTGTTCACTACCCTCAAAAAAAGACATCGCTATTGCAAAGAAGAAGTCAGGCTCAACCGGAGGCTTTCAAAGGGGATTTATCTGGACGTTGTCAAGATTACGCAAAGCGCCGGAAAGTTCCGTATCGCAGGCAAAGGCAAGGCCGTTGAATACGCCGTGAAGATGCGGCGCATACCTGAACGCAGGATTTTACAAGACATGCTCCTGAAAGATAAGGTTACGGGCCGCACTCTTGCAAGGGTCGCCCGCGCCATAGCCTCGTTCCACAAAAAGGCCAAGACATCGGCGCACATAAGACGATACGGCTCTCTTGAGGCAGTAAAGGCCAACACAGCCGAGAACTTTTCGCAGACAAAGACGCAAATCGGAAAGACTCTCTCAAAAAAACTGTATAAAAAAATCAATTCCTTTGCGCTCGGATTCCTAAAGGACAACGCCCTGCTCTTTGCCGAACGGATGAAGGGCGGCTTCATACGGGACTGCCACGGGGACATCCATGCCGAGCACATATCAATATCAAAGAGGATTGACATAATAGACTGCATCGAGTTCAACGAAAGGTTCAGATATTCGGACACGGTGTCTGATATAGCCTTTCTTTTGATGGACATGGACTTTCTCGGAAGGGCGGACCTCTCGCGCATACTCGAAGAAGAATACTTTAAAGCCTCGCGGGACGCGGGCGGAAGGGCGGTCCTCGACTTTTATAAATGCCACATGGCGTATGTCAGGGGCAAGGTAGAAGGGTTCAAATATATGGAAAGCGAGGTCGAGGAAAAGGACAGATTCGCTTCATACATAAGCTCTCTGCTGCACTACAGGCTCGCGGGCCTTTACGCCCAAGGCGGCTTCAGGCCGGTATTGGTCATAGTGCGCGGGCTTTCAGGCAGCGGCAAATCCACGGTCGCAGAAGCCGTATCCAATGCACTGAACGCGGTCTTATTGTCGTCGGATGTAATAAGAAAGAAGCTCGCAGGGGCCGCGCCTGGCAAACACAGGTTCGAGGGTTTTAAAAAAGGAATCTACAGCGAGGACATGACGGAAAAGACTTACTCGGCAATGGCGGAAAAAGCCTTTGGGCAACTCGCATCCGGCAGAAATGTCGTGCTTGACGCGACATTCTCAAAAACGCGGTTCGTCCAAGATGCCGTAGATGCGGCAAAGGGCGC
>CAYIRV010000261.1:0-2741 GCA_964365865.1 uncultured Thermodesulfobacteriota bacterium
GCGGTCTTTATGACATCGAGGTTGTGCTCGATGATTACAATGGTGTTGCCCGCCATGCTCAGGCTCTTAAGCACATCAAGGAGCCTCTGTATGTCCGCGAAGTGCAGACCTGTCGTAGGTTCGTCGAGTATATAGAGCGTCCTGCCCGTAGCCCTTTTGGAAAGCTCTTTTGAGAGCTTGATTCTCTGTGCCTCGCCTCCTGAAAGCGTTGTGGACGGCTGGCCGAGCTTGATGTATCCGAGCCCGACATTAGAGAGGGTTTCGAGCTTGTCCTTGAGGAGCGGGACATTCTCGAAAAACTTCAATGCCTCTGTAACGGCCATGTCCAGACATTCGTGAATATTTTTCCCTTTGTATCTTATTTCAAGCGTGTCCCGGTTATATCTTTTCCCGGCGCACGACTCGCATGTTACATAGACATCCGGAAGGAAATGCATCTCGACCTTTATAAGCCCGTCTCCGGCGCATGCCTCGCACCTGCCGCCCTTCACATTGAAGCTGAACCTGCCCGGGCCGTAACCCCTCACCCTCGCGTCAGGGAGCGTTGAGAAAAGCTCCCTTATAGGCGTAAAAATACCGGTGTATGTGGCCGGGTTTGAGCGGGGCGTCCTTCCTATGGGGGACTGGTCAATGTCAATCACCTTGTCAATATGCTCAAGACCGGTCATGCCGGTTGTCTCGCCGGCCTTTTCCTTTGAGCGGTAAAACTTCCTTGCGAGGTTTTTGTAAAGCGTGTCAATAACGAGCGTGCTTTTGCCGGAGCCGGAAACCCCTGTTACGCATGTAATGAGGCCCACCGGTATGTCAACGGTTATGTCCTTGAGGTTATTGGCGCAGGCACCTTTGAGCGTAAGAAACCTTCCATCAGGCCTTTTCCTGTGAGCAGGCACAGGTATCATGAGCGCGCCGGAGAGATACCTTCCGGTAAGGGACCCCGGGTTTTCCATTATCTCCCTGCATGTGCCTTGGGCAACGATGCGGCCGCCGCCAACTCCCGCGCCCGGGCCCATGTCAATCACATGGTCGGACTCCCTTATGGTCTCCTCGTCGTGCTCAACGACTATGACGGTATTTCCCATGTCCCGGAGCCTCTTAAGAGCGGCGAGGAGCTTTCTGTTGTCCCGCTGATGAAGGCCGATGGAAGGCTCGTCGAGTATGTAAACAACGCCCACGAGGGACGAGCCTATCTGCGTGGCGAGCCGTATCCTCTGGCCCTCTCCGCCTGAAAGGGTCGAGGCCGGCCTGTCGAGGGTAATGTAGTCAAGCCCGACATTCGACAGGAAGCCGAGCCTTTCGTTCACTTCCTTTAAGACCCTCCGCGCAATCTCCTGCTCTGTCTCGGTAAGCAACAGGTTCCTGAAAAACCCGATTGAGTCCTTGACAGGCATGCTCACCACATCTCGGATGGACTTTCCGGCAATCTTAATAAAGAGCGCCTCTTTCTTGAGCCTCGCCCCATTGCATGCCGGGCACGGCTGGGAGTTCATATACTCCTCGAGCGAGGCCCGGACATGCTCTGAATCGGTCTCCCTGTATCTCCGCTCAAGATTATTCAATACCCCCTCGAACGCCGAAGAATAGGAGTATCTTGACTTGTCCTTCTGGTAGAAGAACTCAAGCTCCGTGTCCCCTGTGCCGTTTAAAATCACATTCCGCGTTTCTTCGGAAAGTTTTTTCCACAACGCGTTCACGCTGAATTTATAATGGGAGGCGAGGCCTTCGAGCATATGGAGATAATAAGGGGAAATCTTCACCTCTGCCTTTGCAGCCTGTCTTGACCACGGGGCTATGGCGCCGCCTGAAATGGAACGGCCCTCGTCAGGCACAACGAGCGTCGGGTCAAAATAGAATTTTTCCCCTATGCCCTTGCACTCTGAGCAGGCTCCGTACGGGCTGTTGAACGAGAAGAGCGTGGGCGTGATTTCAGGATAGCTGATTCCGCAGACCGCGCATGAGAGCTTTTCATTGAAGAGAAGCGTCTTTCCGCCAACCACATCGGCCATTACAATGCCGCCCGAAAGCCGGGAGGCGGCCTCCAATGATTCGGAGAGCCTCGGCATTATCCCTTGCCTCAGAATAAGCCGGTCAACGACCGCCTCCACCGTGTGCTTCTTTCTCTTGTCGAGCCCTATGACGCCTTCGAGGTCCTTAATCTCGTTGTTTATTCTGACCTTCGTGTATCCGCTCCTTCTTAAACCCTCAAGCTCTTTTTTGTATTCGCCTTTCCTTCCCCGGACAATGGGCGAAAGAACCATTACCTTTGAACCTGTTGGAAGCGCCATGACCCTGTCGGCCATCTGCTGGATGGTCTGCGAGGCTATGATTTTATCGCATAAATAGCAGTGGGGCCTGCCCACGCGGGCGAAAAGAAGCCTCAAATAGTCGTAAATCTCCGTAACCGTGCCCACTGTGGAGCGCGGGTTCTTTGATGTCGTCTTCTGCTCTATTGATATGGAAGGCGAAAGCCCCTCGATGCTCTCGACATCCGGCTTGTCAATCTGCTCGAGGAACTGCCGGGCGTATGCCGAAAGGCTCTCCACATACCGCCTCTGCCCCTCCGCGTAAATGGTGTCAAAGGCGAGCGAGGACTTGCCTGAGCCTGAAACGCCGGTTATGACAACGAGGGAGTCCCTCGGTATTTCAAGGTCAATTGACTTGAGGTTGTGCTCCTTGGCGCCTTTTATGATTATCTTATCCATCGCGTTTACCGAGGGCGTTTCTTGCCATCCGGCAGGCTTCCA
>CAYIRV010000262.1:0-2703 GCA_964365865.1 uncultured Thermodesulfobacteriota bacterium
AAAGCAGGGGAGATATGTGGTATTTTAGCCTTGGGGAAAATAAAAGAGCAAGGGGGGCGGCAGCATGGGTAACAAGAAGGAGAAGAAGAAAGAGGAGAAGCCGCATGTATGCTCCATATGCGGCAGGCTTTCGGATACGGTCATCTGCCATGCCTGCGAGGACAAGATACGGGCAGAGGCGCTTGAGAAGAGGCATGAGATAGACAAGGCCGGAAGGACTTGATTCCGGCGGAACTCTGCTTGGCCTGAGTGCGTTTAAATCCAGCGTTTGCGGGGATATATGAAAAGGAGGGGATATGTTCGGCAAAGACGCCAAGAAAATAGTTGACGAATTAAGCATCGCTCATTCCACCGAGATTTCAGGTTATTTTTTCTATAATGCCGCCTCCAATCTCATTGGGGACGAGAAGGGCAGGAACATATTCAAGCACCTTGCTAAGGAGGAGCTTGACCATGTCAGGGTTATTACCGCGCTGTTCGAGTCAATAAAAAGCGGCATCGGCTGGCTCGGATATGAAGATGCGGTTAACAGGGGAACGCCTTCGGTTGAAAAGGGCCTGCCGATTTATCCAAAGGACAACGAGCTTATCGAGAGGCTCAAGAAGAACCCGACGGACATAAACGCCATTAACATAGGCATGGAGGCCGAGGAATCCGCCGTTGGGTTTTACGGAAGCCTTTTAAGTCTCGCCGACAGCCCTGTGGAGAAGACGGTTCTCACAAGGCTCCTCGAGATGGAGAAGGGGCACCTTAAGGTTTTGAGGTGGGAGAAGGAGTCGCTTGTAAAGACAGGGTTTTGGTGCGGCGAGATGGAATACAGCGTTGAGAAAGAGTCTGAGTGAAGGTCTTTGACGCGATAGTCGTGGGCCTCGGGCCGGCCGGCTCTTCAGCCGCTTACACGCTTGCCAAGGCCGGCCATGATGTGCTCGCGCTGGACAAGGACAGGTTTCCGAGGTACAAGTCCTGCGGCGGTTGTATGTCCGTGAAGGTTCCGGCCATGCTCGGATTCAGCGTGGCCGAGGCGGTTGAAGATACCGCGTTCGGCGCTGTTTTCACATATAAGTCCGCAAGGCCCATTGAGATACTTTCCGAGAGGCCCGTGGGCCACAATGTGATGAGGGACAAATTCGACGCGCTCTTAGCGGTCAAGGCAAGGGAGGCCGGGGCGAGCGTAATCGAGGGCAAAAGGGCCACGGCCATTCGCGAGGAAGATGACGGCGTGACATTAAGCTGCGCTGACGGAGCGCTGTACAAGGCGCGTTTTTTAATCGGCGCGGATGGTGCGTCGGGTTTAATAGGCAGGCGGTATTTCGGGTTCGAGCCAAAGGAGTGCGCTGTTTCCGTTACCGCCGAGCTGCCGTATGCGGCAGGCTCTTCTTTAAAGGATTATTCCGGAAGGCTGTTTATAGACTTCGGAGGAGTGCCTTCAGGTTATGGCTGGATTTTCCCCAAGGAGAAGTGTCTTTCGGTAGGGATAGCAGGGGATGCCGTTAAGACCAACGGCAGGATAAAGGATTATTTCCGGGCGTTTGTCGAAAGCCACGATGTGTTAAAAGGCCGTAAGATTGAAAAGACCTCGGGATGGACAGTGCCGTCATATTATAATGCCGCGTCTGTCCTCGTAAAATCGAGGACGCTTCTCGCAGGCGACTCCGGCCATCTCGTTGACCCGTTCTTAGGCGAGGGCATATATTACGCGATAAAGACCGGTGTTAAGGCCGCCGAGGCCGTGTGCTTGCGCTTAAACGGCCTTGCGGCTGATTTAAGCCCTTATCAAGAATGGCTTGAAAAAGAGCTTTACCCGGAGTTTCGCGCCTGCGGCAGATTATCGAGCCTCGTGTATAACCATCCGCGCCTCTGGTACAGCATCCTTGAAAAGGAGCCTGAGATAATGCTCAAGTACTACAATGTCATAAGGGGGGAGGAGGGCGCGGAGTCCTTCCATGACTGGGTGTTCAATAAAGTGGCTAAAAAACCTTGGAAGGTCATACGGAGATGGGTCGAGAGCGCATTCCTTCCGGCATAGTCATGGGAATTGTGCTATAATATATAAAACAGTAGGGTGGGCGATGCCCACCCTTGCAAAGCTAAAAAGGAGGTGTCTTATGAAGCGCTATAAACTCCGGAGGGTGGCCCACTGCAGCGAGGGTTGCCGAATCCGGTCCCGGGCAAGACCTAAAACTACCCGTTAAAACTGCTCTTTTACAGCCATTGCTTGATAACGGGTGATGCCTTGCGGCTGCATAGGAGCAGTTGTGTGACCGGACATGCGGGAAATAGCATGCCCGGTTTTTTTTATTGACTTCTTGAGCAATTACATCTAAAATATAACAAGTAGCACCAGATTTTGTTTGGCATATTAGCGCCATTTTGCTATTATCTCATACTGCCAACTTATGAAGCGCCATTCTTACAACATTCTTGTTGCCGCCATAATCTCAATAGGGCTGTTTTTTCTTTTTGCAGGCGATTCCTCCGCCATCCACAAAGGGGCCGGGGACCTCGTGTGCGGCGGGTGTCATACCATGCACAACAGCCAGGGCAACATAACGCTCGACACATCAGGCTTGCCGTCCGGCGGCGCCGGCGGCGGAAGCTTCATTCTTTTGAGGTCGCAGGTGAACAGCAGGGCCGAAATCCACAAGCTCTGCCTGCAGTGCCACGGCACAAACGGCGCGCAGGCGACGGTATCTCAGGCCCCTC
>CAYIRV010000263.1:0-2702 GCA_964365865.1 uncultured Thermodesulfobacteriota bacterium
TCGAGGATTTTCCGAGGAGTCCAACGCAGTATAAAAACATTTATTGCGTTCGTATCAGCTGCCGCCCCTGTACGAGTTGTAGTACCCCATCACCTTCGTCACATAGTCGCGGGTCTCGGAGTACGGCGGGACTGCGCCGTATTTGAGCACGGCGTTCTCGCCGGCGTTGTATGCGGCAACCGCAAGCCGTATGTTCCAGTTGAACATCTTAAGGAGTTTGCTCAAATGCCTCGTGCCCCCTTCGATGTTCTCCTCAGGGTCGTGTATGTCGCGCACACTGTATAGCCTTGCCGTCTCAGGCATAAGCTGCATAAGCCCGCGGGCCCCGTCAACAGACACGGCAAGGGGCTTGAAGTCGGATTCCGCCCTTACTATGGCCTTTACAAGCACCGGGTCAACCCCGTATTTATACGAGGTTACGAATATGATGTCTTCGAGCTGTTTGCGGTCTATGGCAGGGGCCTTTCCTTTAACTTGAACGTTCTTTTTATTCTCCCGCATGAACATGACATACTTGCCTGAGGTGGGGACATTCGTGATATGAATGACGCCGTCTTCATCCACATACTTGTAGAAATCCGCATGGGACGAGGCTGCATAGAGAAATGAAAACGCTAAAAAAACAAGGGTATATATGAACAGGCTGAATCCCTTCATTATCATGCCCCTTCCCGGCGCACGCCCTCTGAGGACAGGCCGATGCAACTCAAGTATAAGTCTACAGTGGTATCATAAAAATGGCAAGGACTTTCTGTGCCATTGCGTTGTTTCGTAATAAACAGTTTAAAGCAACAGATTGAGTTTGACAAAAACCGCAGGATATTTTAATCTCTATTTACCCACATTATACATATCGGCAAAACCGCCGTAAGATTTAGGTAATTTAGCATATAGAAACATATAAGGAAAGGATATCGCATTGGAGGCAAGACCGGATTTTCTTGTCATTGGGAGCGGCATCGCGGGCCTAAGCCTCGCGCTAAAGTTATCAGAGGCCGGGAGCGTCGCTTTATTAACCAAAAGAAACATAACCGAGTCAGCGAGCTACTATGCGCAGGGCGGCATTGCCTCTGTATGGAGCAAGGACGACACATTCGACGCGCATATAAAAGACACCCTCGACGCGGGCGCGGGCCTTTGCAACAGGGAAGTGGTGGAGACCGTGGTAAGGGACGCCCCGGCCCGGATTCATGAGCTTATAAACCTCGGCGTGGAGTTTTCGAGCAGGAAAAACAACGGCCTTATGGAGCTTGACCTCGGAAAGGAAGGCGGCCACTCTAAAAGGAGAATCGTCCATGCGAGGGACTTGACCGGACAAGCCGTGATTGACGCGCTCGTAGGCGCCGTGCGCTCCCGGAAGAACATAACCGTCTATGAAGACTATATAGCGGTTGACCTTATAACCCACTCCAAATTCATATCCCGGACAAGGCCGGAGACAAGCCCTGACATTGTCTGGGGCGCGTATGGCCTCAATAAAAAAACCGGGGACATAGACGCATTCTTGGCAAAAGCGACCTTTCTCTCGACAGGGGGCGCGGGAAAGGTCTATCTTTACACGAGCAACCCTGACACTGCCACTGGCGACGGCATTGCCATGGCCTTCAGGATCGGCGCGGAAATCGCAAACATGGAATTCGTCCAGTTCCACCCCACATGCCTGTACCACTCAAAGGCCAAGAACTTTCTCATATCAGAGGCTGTGCGCGGCGAAGGGGCCGTGCTTGTCCACAAGGACGGGACGCGCTTCATGAACAACTACCATCCGATGGCGGAGCTTGCCCCAAGAGACATCGTGGCCCGCGCCATTGACTTTGAGCTTAAAAAGAGCGGGGACGAGTGCGTGTATCTCGACATAAGCCACAGGCCGGCCCCTTTCATAATTGACAGGTTCCCGAACATATACAACAAGTGCCTCCAGTTCGGGTTTGATATGACCAAGGAACCCATACCCGTTGTCCCGGCAGCCCACTACATCTGCGGCGGGGTGAGGACAGACTCATCGGGACTTACCGGCATCAAAAGGCTTTACGCAATAGGAGAGACGGCCTGCACAGGACTTCACGGCGCGAACCGGCTCGCGTCGAATTCGCTCCTCGAAGCCCTCGTGTTCGCGGACAGGGCGTCAAGACACGCGATAGAGGCAATGAAAAGAAACCCTGAGCGCGTTCCTTCCATACCCGCGTGGGACGCGGGCACTGCGGTCGAGAGCACCGAGGCCGTGGTAATCAGCCAGAACTGGGACGAACTCAGAAGGCTCATGTGGAACTATGTCGGCATCGTCCGGTCGAATAAAAGGCTGGACATGGCGCGGAGAAGGCTCGACATACTGAACGACGAAATCAACGAATACTACTGGAGCTTCAAAATCACCTCAAACCTCCTTGAGCTAAGGAACAACGCGACAATCGCTGACCTCATAATAAAATGCGCGATGATGAGAAAAGAGTCCCGCGGCCTGCACTACAACATTGACTACCCGAAAACAGACGACAACAACTTCAAGAAGGATACTGTTATAAAGATTTGAATTCAAAGGAGCAGTCATATGACGGCAAAGAATAAAAACAGCGGCATGGTCGTGCCCGTGATGATAGAAATCCAAAAGGGATGCAGGAACAAGTACGAGTACGACAAAAAAAGAAAGCCCAGATTCAACCTCGAAGTGCAACGAAGGGAGAAGCGACTTCGATTGGTTTTCT
>CAYIRV010000264.1:0-2683 GCA_964365865.1 uncultured Thermodesulfobacteriota bacterium
GCAACGTTGAGCACCTGACGCCAAAGGCAAGAGAGGCCATAGAGTCCTCTGACTGCGTTGTGGGCTACACCGGATACATCGCGCTTGTCCAAGGCTTAATCAAAGGCAAGGAGGTCTTCTCAACCGGCATGACGCACGAGATGGAGCGGTGCAAAAAGGCCATCGAGAGCGCGTCCTCCGGCAAAAGGGTCTCTCTCGTGTCATCAGGGGATTCGGGCATATATGGCATGGCGGGTCTCGCGCTCGAGCTTGCGGCCAAGGCAGGGCAGGGCGGGCCGCGTTTCGAGATAGAGGTCATACCCGGTGTTCCGGCCTTTGTCTCTGCAGCGGCCATACTCGGAGCGCCGCTTATGCTTGATTTTGCCTCGATTTCATTATCAGACCTCCTTACCCCGTGGGAAAATATCGAGAAGAAGCTCGAAGGCGCGTCCCTTGCGGATTTTGTCCTGATATTTTATAACCCGAAAAGCTCAAGAAGGACAGAGGGCATTAAAAAGGCCTTTGATATAGTGAGGAAATACAGGGCAAAGGATACGCCTGTCGGGATAGTAAGGAACGCGGCAAGGGAAGGCCAGGAGGCGGTGATTACAGACCTCAACGGCGTAGAGGGGCATTACGGCATGATTGACATGCTGAGCGTAATAATAGTCGGAAGTTCGACGACGAAGCTCCAACTTGGCCGCATGATTACCCCAAGGGGATACAGATTCGAATGACAGGCTCGCTTAAAGTGTTTCTTGACACCTGTTATAACATGATATATATTATTATCCAGCGTATTTCCGTAAAATTCGGTTAACCCTCTTGCTATCAGCGTATAAGCTGATAGACTTAACATTATTTGCCTGATATTTTCTTGGGAGGCCGCCTATGAGTCATGATGAAATCAAGCGTTTAAGGCTCGCGCTTTCATGGTCTCAGGAGCGGCTCGCCAGGGAACTCGGGGTTAGTTTCTGCACTGTCAACAGGTGGGAAAAGGGGAAATCGAACCCAAGCCCAATGGCGCTTAAGGCCCTCGGCAGGATTCAGGAGAGGGCGTCTTGCGTTAACAGAAGGTCGTATGTCCGGTTCGAGCAGCATTACCCGATGCAGGTTCAGATTGTCGGGCTTAAGGCGCAAGGCACGAAGACGCCTGGCGCGGCAATGGGCCCGTTTACTTGCCGCACTGAAGACATAAGCCTCGGGGGCGTGATGTTCATGCCCCCGTATCTTCTGAGAACCGGCGAACTGCTCGCGCTCTCGCTTGACATCGGGGACAATAGGCCCGCGGAGACCGTGTCTCAGGTGGTCTGGGCAATTGACGCCAATGGAGAGAAAAAGGCGGGCGCCAAATTTCACAAGATGCGGAGCGACGACAAAGACCGCCTCATGCGGGCCCTGCTGACCTTATAAGACATGCGGCGTGATGGAAGCCTCAGCCTGAATCCGGAAGGCGTCATATTGAGGTTCAGCAGAAGCCTTGAGGCCCTGCTCGGGTTTTCGTCCCCTGAGGTCTGCGGACGGCCATTTAACTCCATCCTGCCTGAGGACATACGCGCGGAGCACAAAAACCTTTTCGATACAGTAAGGACGCAGGGGCCGGTCATTAGCCATAAGACCCGATTCCTTGCGAACACAGGCGCTCCTGTAGACCTGTATATCTCCGTCTATCCGCTCAGGGACCGGAGCGGCTCTTTGTATTCGTATATGGTCAGCGTAAGCGAGAAAAAGACCGAAGCCCCTCCGGCGATACTCACCAACGAGTTCCAAAAATTATTCAGGTTTTCCAACGACGCGGTGGCTGTAACAGACCGCGACGGCAGTATCATTGATGTGAATCAGGCATTCCTCGACATTTACGGGTATCAGAAAGAAGAGGTAATAGGCAAAAACCCGAGGCTCCTCAAGTCCGGCCATTTTACAAAAGAGCAGTATGAGCGGATGTGGGCCGACATCCTCGACCCGGACAAGGGGTGCTGGAAGGGCGAGATAATCAACAAGAGAAAGGACGGGAGCGAGGTTCCCGCGCTCCTTTCCATAAACGCAATCAAGGACCCGAAAGGCGGGATACGGAACTTCCTTGGAATCGCCTTTGACATGACCAGGCAAAAGGAGTTGGACAAGCTCAATAAGGTGTATGTTGACTACATCGTCCACGACATAAGGGGGCCGCTTACATCCATTATGGCAAACTCGGAACTTCTTCTCATGCAGCTCGACCCGCAGGCCATGGAAAAGGACAGGAAGAGGCTCGACGCCATCATCGTAAGCGCCCAGAGGATAGACAATCTCACGCATGACATGCTAAATTTTATCCGGAAGCAAGGGGCCTAATCTCCCCCCTTAAATAAGGGGGGATTAAGGGGGGTTACTCTCTCCACCCGCTATGCCCGCAGTTGACTCAATGACTTTTTCGTGGTAAAGTTCTGACGACAATTTAAGCACTTTGGTCTCCGAGCCGATCGTTCTAAGGCGCTTTCATGGCTATGGGTGGTTGGCCGCAGGGCATGTCTGGAAACGGACACGCCTCCCGGTTTGGAAAGGAGATAGCTGGACCAACCTTGCCGGGTTGGTTTTTTTTTGCCCAAGGTGCCTCCCCCTCACCTTAATCCTCTCCCCGCCGGGGAGAGGATTAAGGTGAGGGGGAGGTAATGAACACTTCCATATCCTCCCCCCTTTAGCCCCCACCCTGCCCTCCCCCATA